>JAUYJC010000137.1 GCA_030688735.1 Deltaproteobacteria bacterium | reverse complement strand
CGCAAGCTGCGAAAACTTTCAAGCGGGGTGTTCTACTTGCTTTTCCGCACCGCCTCCAGCTCTCTCTTGGCTTCGATGAACCCTGGATTGATTTTGAGCGTGGCTTCGAACTCCGTCTCCGCTTCGGCGTACCGGCCGCGCTCGGCGAGCACCCGCCCCAATTCGTAGTGCGCGATCTCATCATCGGGACAAAGGGTGAGCCCGCCGCGGTAGAGCGTGATCGCCTGCTCGCGATCGGCGGTCGCCTGCGCCTTGTCGAAGTATTCGCGAAAGGCGCGATTGCAGTCCCGCTGCTTTTGCTCTTGCGCCTTTTGACCGGCCTTGATCGCCTCGATTTCGTTCCTCTGCCGGGCGATTTCCTCGTCTTGCTGCTTGATTTGTTCCGCTTGCTTCTCAAGTTCAGCCGTCAGGCAAGAAGAGAGAAACATTAGAGCCAGCAAAAGCGCGGCAACGCCGCCCAACGGTGACCTGTTCTCGGCATGCGCCATCAGAGAATTAAACCTTTCCCCGCGCCGCTTCCAAAGCCAGGTAAATCTTCTCCGCCTTGATCGGCAAGTCCTTGATGCGCACGCCGACGGCGTCGTAGATCGCGTTGGCGATGGCGGGCGCCACGGGAATCAGCCCGCTCTCGCCGATGCCTTTGGCGCCGAAGGGTCCGTTGCGGTCGGGATTCTCCACCGCGATCGGGTCGATGACCGCCGGCATGTCGCCGAGCGCGGGCAGGACGTAGTCGACGAGATTGGGATTGATCAGTTGGCCGTTGTCGTAGGCGATCTCCTCGAACAGCGCCTGGCCGATGCCGGTGATCGCCGCGCCGGCAAGCTGCTGGCGGCAGCCGAGCGGGCTGATGGCCTTGCCGACATCGACGGCCGATGCATACTTCAAGAGCTTGATTTTGCCGGTCTCTTCGTCCACCTCGACTTCGGCGGCGCCGGCGGCGTAAAACCAGAACGCCGAAGTGCTCTTTTCGCCGTACTCGTCTTTGACGGAAGTTTTGACCTGCCCGTCACCAACCAGCGTGCCGCCCGGCATGCCGAAGCGTTTGAACATGACATCGGCGTAATCCAGCGTGGATTCGGGCAGCCGTATTTTCCCGTCGGCGAAATTGATCTTGTCCTCCGGCACGCCATATTCTTTGGCGACGATTTGTTTGAGCTGGCGCATGATGTCCCGCGCCGCGAGTTGAACGGCCTTGCCCATATGGAAGGTCGAGCGGCTCGATGAAGTGGTCAAATCGTAGGGCACGACGTCGGTATCGACGCCGAGAACCTGAATCGTTTGCAGCGAAATGCCCAATTCCTTGCCGGCGATCTGCGCCAGCGTCGTTTCCGATCCCTGCCCCATCTCCACCGTCCCGGCGTAAATAGAAAGGCTAGCATCCTCGTTCATCTTCACCACGGCGCAGGAGACCGAAGGCGTAATCGTCGCCTTGATCATGCACGCCAGCCCCTTTCCACGTCTGATGTTTTCACCCTTTGAACCTTGAACCTTTGAACCCTTGAACTTCTTATCGTCCCACCCGATCGACTTCGCGACTTCGCTGAGGCACTCCTTGAGACCGACGCTGCGCAGGGTTTCCTCGGTGACGAACTTGTCGCCCTCGTCGTAGCCGTTCTTGAGGCGGATTTCGAGCGGGTCCATCTTCAGCGCCGCGGCGATAATGTCCATCTGCGATTCCACCGCCCAGGCCGACTGCGACACGCCGAAGCCGCGGAACGCGCCCGCCGGCGGCTTGTTGGTGTAGACGGAATAGGAATCGATTTTCAAATTGGGAATACGGTACGGCCCCGCCGCGGTGTAGCCGGATTTCTTGGCGACCCGCGGGCCGATCTCGGCATAAGCGCCGGTGTCGAGATGGATCTGGCATTCCCGGGCGACCAGCGTGCCGTCGTTCTTGACGCCGGTCTTCATCCGCAGCACCGCGGCGTGCTTGGTGATCGTGTAGAAAACTTCCTCGCGCGACAGCACCACGCGCACCGGCCGCCCGGCTTTCTGCGCCAAGGCGACGGTGATCGGTTCGACTTTCGGATAGACCTTGCCGCCGTAGCCGCCGCCGAGATAGGGCACGATGATGCGCACTTTCGACACCGGCACCTTGAAAATATTGGCGAGCTGCGTGCGCACGACAAACGGATTCTGCGTCGTCGCCCAGACCGTGATCCTTCCGCCCGGCTCAACCGAGGCGATGCAGGCGTGGGTTTCGAGAAAACAATGCTGCGTCGCCGGCAACGTGAAAGTATCTTCGAAAATTCGATCCGATGCCGCGAAGCCTTTCTCGATATCGCCGCGGTTGAGCCTGAAGTGCGTGCAAATATTCGTGCCGTCGACGGGTTTAAGCTCGGTGAGATCGGCGAAGCCGGATTCGGGGATGCGAACCGACTCGTGGACCAGAGTCGGGTTTGGTTTTATCGCGTCCTCGACCGTAAGCACAGGCGGCAACTCTTCGTACTCGACCTCGATCAGCTTAAGCGCCTCCTCGGCGGCATCGACCGTCAGCGCCGCCACGGCGGCGACGGGATCGCCCACGTGGCGAACCTTTTCCACCGCGACGACCGTTTGATCTTTGAACACCGGGCCGTAGTAAGGCTCGATGCCCGCGTCATGAAGAATATCGTCGCGCGTGAGCACCGCGACGACGCCGGGGACTTTGAGCGCCTTTCCCGCATCGATCCTATCGATGCGGGCGTGCGGATAGGGGCTGCGGAGAATTTTCCCATGGCACATGCCGGGAACGATCATGTCCGCCAGGTACTGCGCCTTGCCGGTCACCTTGATCTCGTAGTCCAACCGGCGAAATGTTTTGCCGATGTCTGCTAATTCCATCTTCTCATCCTGTTTTCGCTTTGGCGGTCATCGCGTCTCTATACAAGTCCGTAAAAGTCTGTTTCCGGTCCCTCACTGTTCAAGGTTCCAGGTTCAAAGTTCAAGGTGCCGAGCGGGGACGTTGAACATTGAACATTGAACATTGAACTTTTGAACGGCGAGCGGTTATCATCGAGTAACCCCACAAGAGCCGCCAGGGGCTCAGGTTTGACTCAGCTTCCCGCCACGTTCTTGATCGCCTGCATAATCTCCTGATAACAGCCGCAGCGGCAGAAATTACCACCGAGATAATCGCGAATCTGCTCATCCGAAGGCTTCGGACATTCGTCGAGCAGCGCCTTGGCAGTGAGAATAAAACCCGACGTGCAATACCCGCACTGCAACGCGCCGAACTCCATGAACGCTTCTTGCAACGGGTGCAGCGAACCGTTGCCGCCCAACCCTTCGAGGGTCGATACCTCGCAGCCGTCGGCGTCCACGGCCAGGACCGAACAGGCGCTCACCGGCTTGCCGTCAAGCAGCAGCGTGCATGCGCCGCAAACTTGAATATCGCAGCCCAACTTCGCGCCGGTCAACCCAAACTGCTCCCGCACCAGATCCAGCAACGTCGTCCGCGCCTCGACTTCCACGCTGCGCTCGTTGCCGTTAACTGCAAGTGAAATCGTTTTCTTCATCGCCACCCTTTAAATGGGGTCAGGAGCCTATTTTTTTCTCTTGTCTACTAGAACTCAAACCGCTGGATGGCCGCGTCGCGACTCACATCGTTTTCCGGCTGCGCCAACACGTCGCGCAACCGGGTGATCGCTGAAATTAACGCTTGGCGACGCGCGGTCATAAACGTTCCCCATGTTTGAGAACTTCCTCGCGCAAGCCGGGACCGGCCGAGCTAAGATCCACAAGATCGATCTGGTAAAGCGTGGCAATATCATCCACCGCATCGTGCAAGAGAGCCATGCGCTCTGGTGGGATAGGAGTGCCGATCGAGATAGCGAGATCGATGTCCGAGTGCGCCACCGCCTTGCGCCGCGGCCAAGAGCCAAACCAGATCACCTCCGTGCTCTCGCCGAGAAGCGATCTTGCAAGCCTCGCGACCTCGCGCGCGATTTCACGCGGACGAGCAACGTCGGTTTGGCTGCCAGGAGCTTCGCGCATCATCTGTCTTTTTACCTTTAAGGTTTCTTAGTTTACCAATGCCCGGATGGCTGTCAATCGCTGAATTCGCTCATCCAAGATTCTTACTGTTGCCTCATGCCTCTCACCTACTTCACCACCCTCGTCACCCGCATGAGCACGATCGGCGGGATCGTCAGGCCGAGAGCCTTGGCCGTCTTGAAGTTAAGCACCAACTCAAACCTCATCGGCCGCTCGACGGGAATATCAGCGGGCTTTGTTCCTTTGATAATCTTGTCAATCATCCACGCGGCGCGTTTGTAGGGTTCAACTTGGTCGGCGCCGTAGGACATCAAGCCGCCGCTGTCGACAAAGTCCGCCCGACCATATATCGCAGGCAGCCGATGTTTTGCCGCCAGCTCCGCGATCTGCTTTTGATAGGTATTGTTAAACGCGCTCTGTGTCACGGTCAGAGCGGTGCTACGCGCCTTAATGGCCTCTTTAAACGCGCTCTCGAATTTGTCGGCGCTGTTCACCTCCATCGAGTGAAGCTGCAAGCCAAGCTCTCGCGCCGGCAGTAGGCTTTCCTTCCATTGTTGGGCCGCGCTTTGATTCTGTGGATCCCGCAGCACGGCGACGCGAGAGAGCTTGGGGACGGTTTCCTTTAGCAACTCCAGCCGTTTGCCGGCCAACTCCGCACCAATGTCGGTAAACCCCGTAACGTTTCCTCCCGGACGCGCTAGGCTGTCAATCAATCCAGCCGCGACCGGATCATTCACACCGAAAAATACGATCGGGATTGTTTTGGTAGCGTTCTTCGCGGCGACCGCAGCAGCCATGGCGGGCGTTACGATCGCATCAACGCTGAGACCTACCAGCTCAGCAGCGAGAGCCGGTAGGCGATCGAGTTTATTATCGGCGGTTCGAAACTCGAAAGCCATGTTCTTACCTGGAACATGACCGAGTGCAGCGAGATCTCGCCCCAGCGATTCATGACCGGCACCTGCTGCGCGAGGACGGGCAGCGAGATACCCAATCTTAAATACCTTCGCCTGCGGCTGCGCCTCGGCCACCACTGCCCCGCACAGCGCAATTGCGACAACGAGGGCGACAAGCCGCACCCATTCTAGATTGTCGGACCGGAAGGCAACATCTCCGGTTAGTCTTTTGATCATGTTTTTCTCCCAAGAGTGATGAAACATTAGATTCAAAGTCAGTCGCTCGCGCTTGACAACAAGATGGAGTTGATACAACCTGCTAAATGAAAAGTTCAAAGACACTGTGAAACGATACTATGTCGTCTACTTCCACTCAAAGCATTCCGCAAGGCAAGATCGTCCTCACCTACGACAACTACTGCGAATTGCCTAACGACCGTAACCGTTACGAGATCCTCGATGGAGAACTTTCCGTGACGCCGGCGCCCCGTACAAAACATCAAAGCATTTCTAGCCACCTTCACCGGATTCTCGCCAACCATATTGTGGCCAACCAACTTGGCAATATTTACGCGGCGCCTACCGACCTGATTCTTGCTCCCACGACAGTCGTCCAAACTGATCTCATCTTCATCGGCAACGATCGCCGCGGCATTGTTACCGAGCGGGCCATCGAAGGGCCTCCGACTCTCGCCATTGAGATCCTATCACCCTCAACTCACCGCATAGACCGCGAAACCAAAGCACAACTTTACGCAAAGTACGCGGTGCCTCACTACTGGCTCATAGATCCGGATCAACAGACCCTCGAAACCTATGAGCTAGCCGGAGATCGATACCAGCTCATCGGCAAAGTCCAAAACGCTGAGGTTTTTGCCCCTGCGCTTTTTCCTGGTCTCTCCATCCCGGTCGCTGATCTTTGGGTGTGAGGAAACCAAAAAGGGGGCAGGAGCCATTTTCCGCGTTCCTCCGTCAGTATCTTTGTCTTTCTATCCGCAATCCTAAATCCGCAATGATTTCTCTGTCACCTTACTCCTTACCCTTCACCCCTCACCGCATTCTTCACTTCACCACCCTCGTCGCCCGCACCAACACATTCGGCGGAACCGTCACGCCGATCTGCTTCGCCGTTTTCAAGTTGACGACAAACTCGAATTTATCAGCTCGTTCCACCGGTAGTTCAGTCGGCTTTCGGCCTTTCAGGATTTTGTCCACGAGAGTCGCGGAGCGCCGGCACAGGTCGCGCACGTTGGCGCCGTAAGACAGCAAGCTGCCCGCATCGGCAAAATGCGATCCACCCGCCGCGGACGGCAGGCGCTTGCTTATTGCCAGCTCAAGGATGCGCTGTCGGTTTTGGGAAAACATGGCATTTTCCGGGATCAAAAGCGCGTGGGCACGGCCTTGCACCATATCAGCGAAAGCTTTGTCGAAGACCTCGAAAGCGCTCGCCTCCACGCGCTGAAGCAGCACTTTCAATGCGCGAGCCTCCGGTTCGATGTTTTTGGGAATGATCGCGTGGGTAGGATCGTTGGAGTTCACCAGAACCGCCACACGGGAAGCCTTGGGCACCGTTTCCTTTAGGATCTCCAGCCGTTTTCCGAGTATCTCGTTGTCGCGCAACTCCATCCCTGTGATATTGCCACCGGGCCGCGCTAAACTGGCGACAATCCCCAGTTCGACCATATCGCGGGAGACCCCGGCGACGATGGGAATCGTCGTGGTCGCCTGTTTAGCCGCAAGGATGGCGGGGATTGAGTGCGTCCAAATGAGATCGGGCGCGCTTCGGACTAGGTCGGCAGCGACCTCACGGAGCCGCTCGGGCTTCGACTCGCCGGAGCGAGATTCGATGACGATGTTCTGCCCATCCACATAGCCTAGTTCCCGCAACCCAGGTAGGAACCCAGCGGTACAAACACTAGAAGAACCAGGCTCAAGAATGCCGAGTTTGGGAATCTTTCCCCGCTGCTGCGTCTCGGCGATTGCTCTATACCCAAACAGAGCTGCTATGACCGCGACCAGCGTGAAAATATTTTTCATAGCCGTACTCCGTTTCATGCAGCCTCGACGCTCACTTTTAGTTTCAGCCCTCCTTGATTGACGATATCCTGGAGAGCCAGTGCGACAAAACTCTTTTCGGAATGTCCTACTATCTTGGCGAATTTCGCCGCGCGCTCCGAGCTGACAAACTTGCGGCGCTTCTCGATGTCGCACAGGTGCTGCTTAGAGATGCCGAGCTTCTTGGCAAAATCGACTTGTGACATCTCCTCAGATTGGCGCATCGCTTCGATCAACCCGCCGAACGTCAACTCCCCGACCAGTTTCTCCAGGAATTTCGTTGCTTCGCTATTTTTCTTAGTAGTCATGGCAAGAAACGGGTCAGGAGCCTTTTCCACTCTTCATTTCTCAGCCTATATCCGCGTCGGACTCCGTCAATCTAAAATCCAAAATCGAAAATCTAAAATTGTCTGGCTCGCTCATACGCCTTCGCCGCCGCGCGTTTGACCAGCGTGCGCACGATGGCGCGCTTGTAGTGTTCCGAACCGCGCAGGTCGCTGGTCGGACTGCATTCTTGAGACGCGGTGCTGCCGGCTTCTTCGGCAAGCTCAGCCGTAAGTTTTTTCCCGGTGATTAACACTTCGGCTTTGTGCGCGCGCACCGGGGTCGCGCCGACGCAGCCGAGCACGATGCGGGCGGTTTGAATCGTTTCACCGCTGCTCTCTAATGTCAGTCGCACCGCCACGCCCGCCGACGGCTTGTCGACCACAGAGCTGCTGGAGAAGCGGATGTATTCGATGCCCGAGCGCGGCGGCAGCGGCGGCAACACTACTTGCGTCAAAATTTCATCCTCGGCTATGCACGTCGTATAGAAGTCGAGAAACAGTTCTTCGACAAGGATGGTCCGCTGTCCGCCCGGCCCGGCAATCATTGCTTTGCCGTCCAACGAAATGAAAATCTGCGACAGGTCGGTGAGCGGCTCGCCGGAGGCGAGATTTCCCCCGACCGTTCCCATGTTGCGCACGCGGATGTTGGCGACTTCCCTTTCCGCCTCACAGAGCACCGGAAATTTGTCTTTCACCAGCGGTGAAGTCTCGATCTCCCGATGCGTCACCAGCGCGCCGATGATCAAGCCGTCATTGGCGTCGTAGCGAATTCCTTTAAGCTCCGGAATCTTTTTGATGTTGACCAAAGACTTGGGCTCTAAAAGCCCCTGCTTCATGAGAATGGTGAGTTGGGAGCCCCCGGCAAACACCTTCGCCTCGCCGCCATGCTGCTTGAGCAGCGCGCATGCCTCGGCAACAGTCTTTGGTTCTAGATAATCGAAGTTCTTCATGTGCTGTTCACGAAAATCCGAAATCCAAATATCGAAAGCAGCCCCGCGGACCGAAACAAACGCGGCCAAAATAAATTCCAAGCCGGGAAAATCTAAAACCTCGAATCCGACTCGGCATTGTTTGGAACATTATGAATTTTGATCATTTGGATTTGTTTCGAATTTCGGATTTCGAATTTGTTCGTTTCTTTCCTTGGCGCCCTTGGCGTCCTTTGCGCGAGATATCTTCTCTCCGAGTTCTAAATATACTTCACTTTATCGACGCCGGGGATTTCCACTTTCTCGAAGCGCCAGCGGTCCTTCATCGGCGCGGTGGCGTCCATGCCCAGACCGGCGGTGACCCGCGGCTCGGGCACCGAAGGGTCCAAGGTCGAGGTCGCGATGCGCGGAATGATGATGGCGTCGCTGTCCGCCTGGAATCGCGTCGCCATCGCCCACTCCACTTGCAGCGGATCGAACGGGTCGATATCTTCGTCGACCACGATCACTTGCTTTAAACCCATGCCCATCGAAAGCAGCGCTAGAATTACGTTGCGCCCCTCGTTCTCCGCGCGCTTTTTGATCGACACCACGGCGTGATGACGGAAGGTGCCGCCGGGAGTCATGTTGACGCCGCGCACTTCCGGCACCAGCTTTTTTACTTCGCGATAAACCGCCGCGGCGTTGCCGTACTCGATCAGCGTATGGTTCTCTGTCACCGGCATGCCGGTGAGCGCCGTTTGATAGATCGGATCTTTCCGCATCGTGATCGCCGTCACTTTGAGCACCGGCGCCTGCTTCGCTTCACTATAGCAGCCGGGATATTCTCCATACGGCCCGTCGGCGACCCGCTCGCCGGGAATGGTGACGCCTTCGATCACCACTTCGGCGCAGGCCGGCACCTCGACGTCGATGGTCTCGCACCTGGTAAGCTTCGCCGCCGCGCCGCGCAGCCCGCCGGCAACGTGAAACTCATCGATGCCGAAGGGAACTCTGGCCTGGGAGCCGACGACGATCGCCGGCTCGACGCCGATGGCGGTGGCGACTTCCAGCCCCCTTTTCTTTTCCTCAGCCATCAAGATCATGCGGCCAAGATGATGATCGGCAGGCGCCCAGAGAGACAGCCGGTCTTTGCCGAGGACGAGCATGCGGTGAATCGACAGATTACGGATGCCGGTGTCGGGATCTTTGCCGACCTGCACGCCGATGGTGACGTAAGGGCCGCAATCTTTACCCGCGTGCGTGACGATGGGGAGCTTACCCAAGTCGACTTGATCGCCGGTCCATTTGATTTCTTTGCATGGACCGGTCGAAACGATCTCCGGCGCGATGCGTTTGTCTTCCAAGGTGAGATACCGTTCGAGCATCTGCTCCTGCGGGACGCCAAGGCCGAGCGCCACGAGCTTGCGCGTTGCGAATAATCCGCCCAAGACACGCCAGCCGGGATAGCCCCTGACGTTTTCGAACAGCAGCGCCGGCCCTTCGATGTCCGAAGTCTTGCGCATGCCCGCGGCGATCTCGTATTTGACGCCGACCTCCTCCTTGACTCGCAGCAGCTGCTTCTGACTTTCGAGATGGGTTAAAAAACCTCTGAGGTCTTCAAACATGAGATAATCCTAACTTTTGTGAGCCGTTCCAAGGATAGATCCTTCACTTCGTTCAGGATGACGGCGCGATCCTTGTCATGCCGAGTCCTTCGAATAGTCTAAAGATAAACTCCGCGAAGCATCTCGCCTTCTATCTCTCCCTTATCAGCCATCGCACCGTCACTTCAACCGCAAGAGCGGCAGCACCTCCCCGATGAATCGCCGCACCTGTCCCTGCTGATCATTCGAGGTAAAGCGCAGCACCGGAGCGTTGCGCATCATGCCAAGCCCACAGGCCAGTGTTAGAAGAACCCGAAAAATCTGTCAAGCAAACTGCTTGACAGTTCCAGTGGATTTGCAGGATAAGACCTAAAGCAACCAGTCGCGCCCGGAGGTTGGTAAGATGGCAAAAGACTTGCGCAGCTATTTGGACGAGTTACTGGAAAAGCGGCCAAAAGACGTGGTCGTGGTCGATAAAGAAGTCGATCCGCGCTACGAAGCGAGCGCCATCGTCGAAAAATTTGAGCGGGAGAATAAATTTCCGCTGGTCTTTTTTAAGAACATCAAAGGCTCGAAGATGCCGCTGGTGATCAATCTCGGCGCCACCTACGAGCGGCTGGCGTTGTCGTTGGGCTCGCCCACGGTGCCGCAAATGGTCAAGGACCTGGCGTCCCGCGAGCATCACCCGGTTCCGGTCAAAGAGATACCTGCGAGAGACGCGCCTTGCAAAGAAGTGATTCTCAAAGGCAACGACGCCGACCTCGACCTCCTGCCGGTCCTGACGCTCAACGAAGGAGATGCCGGCGCCTACATCAACGCCGCGGCGCTGATCTGCAAGGAGCGCGGTGGCAACGCCGTTAACGTCGGCCTCTACCGCCATCAAAAACAGGGCAAGCGGCAGCTCGGTTTGATGATCAACCCGGCCAATCACGGCAACTACATCCGCGCCGAGTACGAAGACCACAACGAGCCGATGGAAGTCGCCCTCGCCATCGGCCATCACCCGGCGTTGAATCTGGCCGCCGTCAGCAAGCAGGCCGGCGTCGGCCAGGAGTTGGAAATCGCCGGCGCGTTTTTGGGCGAGCCGCTGGAGGTCGTGAAGGCCGAGACGGTCAATCTGATGGTGCCGGCGCACGCGGAAATTATCATCGAAGGGATCGTGCCGCCGAAGAAGCGCCAGTATGAAGGCCCCTTCGGCGAATGGCCGCACTATTATTATAAGGAAGGCGAGCAACCCTATATCGAAGTGACCGCGATCACCATGCGCAAGAATCCGATCTACCAGAGCATCCACAGTGCCCACTTTGAGCACAACATCATCGGCGCCGCGCCCAGACTGGGCAGCTTGCTCAAGCGCGTCCAAGAGGCGGTGCCGAGTACGACCGGCGTCAACATGCCGCTCTCCGGCGCCGCCCGCGCCCATTGCTACATCTCGCTCAAGAAACGCGCCGAGGGCGACCCCAAACAGGCGGCCCTCGCGGCGATCGTCACCGATCCCAACATCAAGCATGTAATCGTCGTGGACGACGACGTCGACGTGTTCAACGAGACCCAGGTGCTGTGGGCGCTGGCGATGCGCTTTCAGGCGGACCGCGATTTGGTGATTATCCCGAATATCATCGGCTCGCACCTAAATCCGACGGCTTACGGCTACAACCGCATGGAGAAAGGGCCGATGGAAACCAAGTTGATCTTCGACGCCACCAAGCCGCTGCCGCCCTATGATTTTCCCAAAGAGGCGCAGGCGCCGGACGAGGTGCTCAAACAAGTCGACCTGGCCCGGGACACACGGCCCTATGAGCCGGGCCGGGACGACAAGGCGATCACGGGCAAAGCCTGAGCGATGCGGTTCCAATCGTTCCAGGCGTTCCAACTGTTTCAAATATTTCGAACAACTGGAACGATTGGAACGTCTGGAACTGCGTCGTCAGCAATAACAACTCTATCGAACAGAATTTGAGGAGGACAATGACGATGAACCGATTGAATCACGTATTCATTTCGCTCCTTGGTGTCCTAGGTGTCGTATCGGCAGCCGGTTCGATCGCCGTCGCCCAGGGCCAACCGGAAAAACTTCGTGTCGCCTATACCGTGATTGGCCCAACTCAGGCAACCGTCTGGACCGCTAAAGAGCTAGGCTTTTACGCGAAGCATGGGCTGGATGTCGAGATGGTCTTGCTCGTCGGCGCGCCGCTTGGCGTGACCGCAATGATGGCTGGAGAAACGCCGATCATTCACACGGGCGCCTCCGCAGTCATCACGAGCAATTTAACGGGGTCCGGAGCGGTACTGATCGCCGGCTCCGTCAATCGCTTCCCCTACGTCCTTTTCGTAACCGATGAAATCAAACGCGTGGAAGACCTGAAAGGCAAGAAGTTCGGCGTCAGCCGGATCGGCGGCGCCGACAACGCCGCCGCGCAAACCGTATTCCTGAGATACGGAATCAAAGCCGACGAGGTCGCGTACCTGACCATCGGTTCGGTTCCGACTCGCCTTGCCGCGATGCAAACCAACGCGATTCAGGCGACGCTGCTCCAGCCGCCGGAAACGCTGAAAGCCAAGGAGCTTGGCGTTAAGGCATTGCTCGACTTCACGAAATTGGATGTCGAGTGGCAGCAGAACGGCGTCGCCGTCACCCGCGATTTTATCAAGCGCAGGCCCGATACGATTCGCCGATTCATGCGGGCCTACGTTGAAGGCACACACTACAATCTGACGAACAGCAAGGGCGCCCAAAAGGTCCTGCAGAAGTATCTCAATATCAAAGATGAAAAAGCGATCGAGGAAAGCTACAACGAAATCGTGCTCAAACTTACCCGACGTGTCCCCTACCCGACCGAGCCGGGTATCCAGTTGTTTCTCGATCAGTTGAAAACGACGAACCCCAAAGCCGCCCAAGCGAAGCCGAGCGACTTTACCGACGTGAGTTTTTTGAAAGAGCTGGAGGCCAGCGGGTATATCGACAAACTCTATAAGTAGAACCGGTTCAAACCGTCCGAACTTCCGAAACGAGTTGAACGTTTTGAACAGTCTCATCTCCGCGAGACCCAACTTATAGGAGGATGGTTATGAAAAACAGATTCATTCGCGTATTCCTTTCCGTCCTATGCGTCCTATTCGTCGCGTCGGCGGCGAGTTCGATCGCCGTCGCCCAGGGTCAACTGGAAAAACTTCGGGTCGCCTACACGGTGATCGCCCCGACCCAGTTAAACGTCTGGACGGCCAAAGAGATGAGCTATTACGCCAAACACGGGCTTGATGTCGAATTGGTTCTGCTCGTCGGCGCGCCGCTCGCGGTTGCCGCTCTGTTGAGCGGAGAGACGCCGATCGTCCACGCCGGGGCTTCCGGGGTCATCACCAGCAACCTGAGCGGTTCCGGAGCGGTGTTAATCGCCGGCGCGATCAACCGCTTTCCTTACGTTCTCTATGTCACGGACCAGATCACGCGGGTGGAAGATCTCAAAGGCAAGAAGTTCGGCGTCAGCCGGATCGGCGGCGCCGACAACGCCGCGGCGGTTACCGTCCTGGACAAACTCGGCGTCAAAGAGAACGAGGTGACCTACGTGCAAGCCGGCTCGATTCCCACCCGCCTCGCGGCGATGCAGACCAACACGCTTCAGGCAACGCTGCTGCAAGCGCCAGAAACCCTGAAGGCGAAAGAGCTCGGGCTGCGCGCGCTGCTCGACTTCACCAAGCTCGATGTCGAGTGGCAGCTAAACGGTGTCGCGGTCACACGCGCTTATATCAAGAAAAAGTCGGACACGATCCGCCGCTTCATGCGCGCCTACGTCGAGGCGATCCATTACAATCTTACCAACCCAAAGGGCGCTCAGAAAATCTTGCAAAAGTATCTGGCGATCAAGGACGAGAAGCCCGTCGAAGAGGCCTACAACGAAATCGTCGTCAAACTGACGCGCCGGGTCCCCTATCCCACCGAGCCCGGCATCCAGCTATACCTCGACCAATTAAAGCTGAAAAACCCCAAGGCGGGCCAAGCCAAGCCGAGCGACTTTACCGACGTGAGTTTTTTGAAGGAGCTCGAGTCCAGCGGGTATATTGACAAACTCTATAAATAGAACCCGTTCAAATCGCTCAAGTAGTTCAAGCCGTTCAAATCGTCCGAACTTCCGAAACGATTTGAACGGCTTGAACGTTTTAAACTGCTTGAACGAAAACTGTGCGAAGGTAAAGCCATTTGCGAACTCACCGAGGCGACGGTTTGTAAATGACTATACGCAGATCCCGTCCCCGCCCGCCCTCCGGGCATGCGCTGATGCCCACCAGGCAATCCATCTCGGAGCGCAGGTCCATCATGTCTCCGCCAGGTCTGGGCCGGGTCATCGAATAGCGCATCGAGCCGGTTTTGGCATTGATCACCATGGTTTGAAAAACGTTGAGGGGACTCGGAACATCTTCCTTCAAAACACCGTAGGGCTTCAATGCCTTGGCGAGATTCTCCCAACAACCATGCTTGGGCGCCACGCCGCGCTTCCTTCCCAGCCGCTTCCAGACACCGCCGTAGATCGCAAAGATCCTCTCGCCCCACTTCTTATAGAAAGACGTGCTGCACATCCCTTTCTCCATGTCGTGGGTGCCACGGTAGGTGTCTTTGACGATGGTCTGCATGACGTTGTTGTATTTGGAAATAAGCACATCGCCCGTGGTCACGTATATCTTTCCTTGATCGACCTTGGTACGGGCCTGATCGAAGCGCTCTTTTACGTTGTGCAAATTGAAAACGACGTAATCGGCAGTGGACTCGCCGATCACACGAATGATCTGGCCCTTCTTGACGACAAATGTTTTCCCGGTGTTGCTTTTGATGATCGACTGAGTGAGAATCGCCACGGTTTCCTCCCTGGAGAAAAATGTCTTGTGCTTGACAAGTTAGCCCAGCGGCCCGCCCAAAATCAAGCCGAGAGAGCGGCAATAGGCTCATTGACGGCATAGGAAAATAGCCATCGGATATGATATAGACTAGCGCGCTTCCGAAAGTATGATTTGACTTATCCAGCGTATTCGATACAAGGCCCGTTAGGAGCGTTGGACACGACAACCATGGCGGACACTGCAATTCAAATAGGCCTCGAAGACCGACCCCGGGACACCGCCGTCATCCGGGTGGAAAACGTTTCCAAGCTGTTCCGCACGCCCAGCGACAAGACCATCGGCGCGCTCCAAGAAGTCAGCGTGGATATCTGTCACTCCGAGTTCGTGACCGTAGTCGGCCCCAGCGGCTGCGGCAAGTCGACGTTGCTAAAGCTCATAGCGGGATTTTCCGCGCCGTCATCGGGGCGGATACTCTTCCAGGGTGAGGAGGTGCGCGGACTCAATACCAAAGTCGGCTACGTTCCACAGGAAAGCAAGCTCTTTCCCTGGCTCACGGTGGAAGAAAACGTCGGCTTCGGCCTGGACTCCAAACGCTATTCGCGGCAAGATCGCGAGCGGCAGGTGAGCCAGTTTATCAGCCTCGCAGGGCTAGCTGGATTCGAGAAGTATTATCCTGCGCAGCTCTCCGGCGGCATGAGTAAGCGCGCATCCATCGTGCGCGCCCTGGCCTACGAACCGCCGGTGATTCTTATGGACGAGCCTTTCGGCCCGCTGGATGCTCAAACGCGCATGGTGCTGCAGGACGAACTGTTAAAGATATGGGAGCAAAAGCACCAAACCATTGTTTTCGTCACCCATGACTTGGTGGAAGCCGTGGCGCTGGCGGATCGGGTCGTGGTCATGACCCACCGTCCAGGGCAAATCAAGGACATCATCAACGTTTCCATGGCCCGGCCGCGCAATATATTTGAAATTCACCGCCAGGAAGGCTTCGACGAAGCCTACGGCCGCTTGTGGAATATTTTTCGCCACGAGCTTATGGCCGGAACGCATTAGGATGAAACCATGTCCGAAAAGCTGAGTCGAGAACCGGCAGGTTCCAGCAATGCCAAGAGCGCTGCCTCACCTTTGGCGGACACCGCGCTTTCCATGCGCGGCCTGGGTGTAACCAGCGTCCGTGTTGCGATTATCGGCGGTTTTTTCCTGCTTTGGGAAATCGCCTCGGGGAGGTGGATCGAGCCTTTTTTGATCAGCAGCCCGGGCCGCATCTTCACGTCGTTGATCGCCGGATTTCGCGACGGCGACTTGCTCCAGCACACCTGGGTGACCTTCGAAGAGATCGCCATCGGCTTTCCCGTCGGCGCGATTTCAGGCATCGCCCTCGGTTATGCGTTCGGGCGCAGCCGCTTGCTCGCCGATATTTTTGAGCCCATTATCATCGCGCTCAACGGCATCCCCCGCACCGCTCTCGCACCGCTCTTCATCGTCTGGCTTGGCATCGGCATTTGGTCAAAAGTCGGGGTGGTTTTTTTACTTACCTTTTTTTTGAACTTCTTTATTACCTACACGGGCATGAGGCAGATGGACCAGGAGTATATCGACTTGGCGCGGCTCATGCGCGTCAAGGGGGGTGTGCGACAAATTTGTGGGTGACAAGAGCTAACCGAGTGCACGAGCCTCCCAGAATTCTTCCCAGCGTGCGCTGAGTTGGCAGCAGCGCAGGGCGATAATGGCATTGGCACCTCTGACGGTCCAGTGCATGCCGGA
>JAUYJC010000241.1 GCA_030688735.1 Deltaproteobacteria bacterium | reverse complement strand
GCACTGTGGTGCAGTTGCTGGATACGCCATACGAGAAAGGCGTAAAAGTTTGTGGCAACGAAAAATTAAAACTGGAACAACGGCTGCAACGCTCCCATGTTTTACACTGGTGGGATATAACAATCTATCCTAAATTGGTATGGTTGTAATTGCACCCCCCCTTAGTGCAACAGAAACAGGTTTCATGTCAATCGGCAGTCATGCGCAGGATAGCTTGACGCGGCCTTTGATCGGATCAAGCCGTGGATACACCCTCGATAGGGGAGGACAAAACTTATAGCGCGCAGAGCGAAGGAGGGTGAGCGGTTAGGGCAAGAGAGTGCAATACGGCAAACGATCCGGGCTTCTATCAGAACGCTGCAACCAAAACCCCATCTCAGCAAAACTATAGGTTCGATCGCTGGAGAAGCCGTATCACGAAATGTAAACCGCTGGGCAGCGAAGATCTAGGGAAGCAGGTTCCACGACACCGAGATTCACCGCTCCTATCCTAATTGACTCAACCGGTTGTCCGTCAAGTCGTCGATCTCGGAAGATTCCGCGAGGGAAATTTCCAGCTGGTCCCCGACTTCCGTGCGAGACTTCCGTATCGTCCCGTTGGGCAGTTCCAAAACGCTGTAGCCCCACAGGTGAACGGCACTGACTCTGTAAGGAACCATACCGGGGACTAACGCAAGCACCTGATGGCTCTTGTTGAGAAACAGGACGTCGATCGGAAACTTCATGCCGACCGTGTGGATCCCTTTGCTCGGCATGAGCCACAGGGCCTCCTCTGGCCCTAGATTGGTTCTCTTGAGGAGGCCCACCAGCCTTGTGACGAAGCTATCCGCCTTGCGAACCTTCGTCGCCAGCCAGGTTTTTCTTGTGAGATTAATGGCAGGCATGGCTCCCCCTATTTCATCGGGCTCGACTTGAGCGGATTCGACAGTGTCTTCATGATCTGTAGGCCCGGAGGTCCGATAATTAGAATAAAAATCGCCGGCAAAATAAAGAATACCAGCGGGAAAATTAATTTGATCACCGCCTTGCGTGCCGCCTCCTCGGCGGCCTGGCTTCGCTTATCGCGCATAGTTTCAGCAAAGACCCTTAACGAACGCGCCACGCTGCCACCGATCTCCTCGGTCTGGGTGAGAAACGAGATGAGCGCGCGGAACTCTTCCACCCCGCAGCGCTCGGCGAGCCGGACCAACGCCTCTTTGCGCACGGCGCCAGCTTGCATTTCCTGAGTCGCCAGCAGCAACTCGTCGCCCATTGCCAACCCTTGCTGGCTTTGCTCGCGCGCGACCCGATTAAGCGCGGCGTCGACGCCCATGCCGGCCTCGACGCACACGACCAATAGGTCCAAAGTGTCGGGCAGAGTCTCGCGCATTTCCAAAACTCTTGCCCGGGCCTTGCGAAAGACGGTCAAGAAGGGCAAAAAATAACCAAGCAGAGCGCCGGCGCCTGCCAATAATAGCATGTCCGACATCCGGGCGTTCGACGACACCGACACGACCAAACCGCCGAAACCGAATGCCAGGCAGAGAAAGATGCGCAGCCCCCAAAATATTCGCACCGCCCGCACCCCTCGGTAACCCGCCTGATGCAATCGCCGGCTAATCCGGTTGTAGGTTTCCGGCATATCTTTGGTGCCGAGAAAGAAGCCGGCCACTTGTTCCCAAAAGGTTTCGTCCTCGATCTGCTCCAACCGCACCGGCTTGGACGGTCTCGGCTGCAAGGCGATCATGTCGAGGCGTCGTTGAATCGCGCCTTCGGTGATGGGCGTGCGCGACGCCAGGGTAAAGTAAACAATACCGAAAATCATGCCAAAGAGTCCGACGGCGATAAGCAGTTCCATAAGATTTCTTTCAGATGCGAACTTTGATCAACTTGTTAAAGGTGACGATACCCAGGATCTCCAGGACCAACGCGGCCGCGAGCAACGTCTTTCCCATAGGGTGCGCCATCATATCGTTCATCATTACCGGCTCCCGCATGAACATGAACACCCCGAGAAACGGCGGAATCGAACAAACCGTCCAGGCGCTCATGCGGTTTTGCGCGGTCAAGCTTTTAATCAGCCGCTCGATGCGAAAACGATCGCGGATAATATCGGATAACTTGTTGAGCAATTCCGCCAAGCTACCGCCGACTTCGCGCTGGACCATTAGCGCCGTATTGAACAAGCGAACCTCCGGAAGCGTCATGCGCTCTTCCAGCTTTCTCAATGCGTCGGTGAGCGGCAGACCCAAATTGACCTCCTCGATGAAAACCGAAAATTCGGTGCCGAGAGGGTCGGGCATTTCCTTGGCCACGTAGACCATCGCTTGAGTGAGGCCCATGCCGGCCTGGAGACTTTGACTGATCATGTCCAGTCCGTCGGGCATCTGTTCCAAAAAACGCCGCAGTCGCTTCCAGGTTACGACTTTGACGTATACATACGGCACAAATAGCGCGACCGCACCCCCAAGCAACGCAATCAGCGTCGGCTTACCGGCAAGCATGAACAGAAGGATCGCCAGACCGCCGGCGGCCCCGGAGCACAGCATAAACAGTCCGGGCGACATGTCGAGGTTCGCCCGCTCCAGCAGTAAATCAATTTTCCGGGTGAGCGAAAAATTCGCCAGCGAGTTGTTAAGCCATGGGATGTCGCTGTATACGGAGGTCTTGAGGAGACTCTGGATCTCCGCCCTGGAGGCATGATCCATTCTGCCGATCGCCGTCAGCCGCCTTTTGATCCGAGCCTGCGGGGAGTTCTGTACGGCCAGCGGCAACATAAAAAATATTACGATCAGCGACACCGCCGCCAGAAATGAAAAGATCGTGATAACGAATAAGCTCATATAGCCCTTCTCTTGCCCCCAAGAGCAAGTGGCAAAAAGTGTGTATTGGGGATTCTGAAACCATAGCGCTCCAGACGGTCCATGAACGACGGCAGCACGCCCGTGGCGACGAAATCGCCCATGACTTTGCCGTTTTCCACGCCCCGCTGCTCGAACTTAAAGATCATTTGCGTGGTAATCGTAGTTCCTTCCATGCCCGTTATTTCGCTGAATTCCAGCAGCTTACGACTGCCGTCGCTCATGCGCGTCAATTGGACGATCACATCGACAGCCGAGGCGATTTGCTCCCTGAGCGCTCTCTCCGGCAAACTGATGCCGGCCATCAACATCATGGTTTCCAAACGCGAGATCGCGTCTCTGGCGGAATTGGCGTGGACCGTGCTGATGGAACCGTCGTGGCCGGTGTTCATCGCCTGCATCATGTCGAGCGCCTCGCCGCCGCGAACCTCGCCGATGACGATTCTGTCCGGGCGCATTCGCAGCGCGTTGCGAACTAAATCCCTTTGTGTCACCGCGCCCTGCCCCTCGATATTGGCGGGCCGGGTCTCCAACCGCACGACGTGCTCTTGCTGAAGCTTGAGCTCCGCCGAGTCCTCGATCGTGACGATGCGCTCATTCTCCGGAATATAGTTTGACAAACAATTGAGCAGCGTCGTCTTTCCGGCGCCGGTCCCGCCTGACACGATGATATTGAGCCGCGATTTAACGCAGGCCGCCGCAACCTCGGCGATCTGAGGCGGCACCGAATTGAACTGAATCAAGTCGTTGATCGTCAGGCGATCCAGGCCAAACCGCCGGATCGATAGTATGGGGCCATCGAGGGCCAAGGGAGGGATGATCGCGTTGACGCGAGAACCGTCGGCGAGCCGGGCGTCGACCATCGGCGAACTCTCATCGACCCGCCGGCCGACCCGCGTTACAATTCGTTCGATGATTTGCATCAAGTGCGCATCATCGCGGAATCGAACATCCGTTTTTTCCAGTTTTCCGAAGCGCTCGACGAATATCCGATCATAAGAGTTGACCAGGATATCGGATATCTCGGGGTCCTTCATCAGAGTTTCCAGAGGACCCAGGCCAAAGACCTCGTGGTGAACCTCGATGGCAAGCCGGTCGCGGTCCGCCCGGCTGAGCGGAAGGGCTTCCGCCATCACCATGTCTTCGAGGATGCGGCGAATTTCTACTTTGACGCGTTCGGTTTCCAGGTTGGAGACTTTAGTGAGATCCAGGGTGTCGATCAACTTGCGGTGAATCCGCAAGCGAAGATCCTGAAGAATGTTTTCGTGCCCGCCCGCCTGCAATTGCCTCAAGGGACCGCGCAGGTTGTCCGACCCTGCGCGCTCGTCCGTCCCGGAATCAAACGAAGGATTTCTCATTCAAGCTCCTCTTGCTCATTCCTTGATCAGCCCGCGCGCGGGCATCCAACGGCCAAACAATCCGACGCCCGCTTCTTCCCGTTCCTCCCGGCGCGCCACGCCGGGGGAAGCGAAGCCATTTAAGACCGCGGCGCACAGGCCGGAGTAGCTCTTGGCAATGTCCGATCGCGGATCGCATTCCTGGATCGACAATCCCTGATTCACCGCGGCAATCGCAACGGGGTAATTGTTCGGCAAGGTCCAAAAAACCCTCGCACCGAGCGCTTTTTCAACCGATTCCAGAGTCATGAGCTTGCTTTTGACATGGCGGTTCAATATGAGCCGAATTTTCTTTTCATAAATTCCCATTCGTTCGAACATCTCAAAAGCCCGATGGGCGCTTTTCAGCGACGGCACATCCATTTCCGTTACAAATAGAATGAGGTTGGCCTTGTCCAAGACAACCGTCAGCATGTCATCAAACTCTTTGGGCGTATCGACCACGACGAAGTCAAAGGATTGCGCCAAGACGTCTAACGTTTCATCGATATCGGCTGGGGTTATGCGTCTGGCGTCCTCGGCATAAAAGGGTTCGGCCAGAACCCGGACTCCGCTGGCATGCTTGACCAGAGAACCATCGAGAAGAAGGGGGTCCATGCGTTTGAGATTCTTGGCCAAATCGAGAATCGTATAAGACGCCTCGATATTGAGAAAACTCGTCACCGAGCCGAACTGTAAGACCAGATCCACCAGACAAACTGTTTTTCTTTGGCCGGCCAGGCTCGATGCCAAATTCGTCGCGATAGTCGTCGAACCTACCCCCCCTTTGTTCGACGATACCGCGACGATATGCCCCCTCTCGGCGGTTCTTGGGGCATGATTATCGACTTTACGGCGAATCGATTCGAACGAGCTGAGCACTTCCGGCCAGTTGAACGGCTGGGGCAAGAACTCCTCGGCCCCCGAGCGCATGGCGCGCAAAATGGTATCGGGCGCGCCATTGTTCGAAGTCATTATCAGACGAACGCTGGGCAGTTTGAATTTGATCTCCTCGGCGATTCCAAACGCCCGTTGGGGGTCTTGGTTGAGATCGATGACGGCAATGATCGGTCCACTCTTGTTGCGCAGTCCCTCAAAAGCCTCGGCGTAGGTATACGCCCGCCCATCCACAGAAAACACTGCGTCCTTGTCGAGTTGTTGTTTCAAGGCGGCGAGTGCGAGGCTATCTTCGCCTATGAGAGATATCGGGATCTTCATGCTCGTTGCCTGCGCTCGACTTTCGAAAATTCTTCGCTTTCAGCAAAAATTTACATATCGTCTGAGATCAGGGAATAGTCGCGCCTCGTGAAGCCGGTTTTCTCTCCTCCCACGATTCCGGCACCGGCACCTGACGGATATCCGGGTCGTCGTACTTTTCAATAGATGGAAGCTGGGGTTTTTCCCCCGGTTTCATCGTTCGGACAATCCGCGGCGTGATAACGAAAACGAGTTCGGACTCCTGGTTCCTGAATCGCGTGCTTCTGAACAGCGCGCCCAAGATCGGGATATCTCCCAAGAGGGGAAACTTGGTAAGATCCTTTAGTATCCGGCGGTCCAAGAGCCCGCCAATCACCAGGCTTTCGCCGTCTTTCAGCTCAACGCGGTTTACGGTGCGCCGAACCTTGAGACCCGGCACGCCATTAACCGCAACGCTCTGATCGATCTCGCTCACTTCAGGGAAGACTCTCAGATCGATCCGGCCCGACCAGGTAAGCGTCGGCACGAAATCCAGGCGCACACCGAACGGCCTGAATTCGACCTCAAATTTTTCGGAAGTCGAAGTAACCACGGGAAACTCGCCGCCGGCCAAGAATCCCCCGGACCGGCCGTTTTTCATGACCAAACGAGGTTGAGCGAGGATCTCGGTAATGTCCTTGTTCTGCATCATCCGATACAATGAGGTTAAGGCAAACCCTCTCGTGGCGTAGGTGAATATTCCCGACGTTGCCGCCCCGAACAGCAATTTGCCCGCATCACCGGTACCACCAAAGAGATTAGAGCCAAACCCCGACTGCGAGCCGTTAAGCGAAGTGACGTTTGCACTTCCCGCTTTGAGCAAAAAATCCAATCCAACTTCCCTTAACTTGTTAAGCGCCACTTCGGCGACGATGACATCCAACTCGATCTGGCGAACTTCCTTGATGATCAGCAGATCGATAATGCCTGCCAACTTTCTCTTGTCTGCCCATCTATCAACATCGGTCAATGAGGCCTCTTCATTAAATGCCAACTGGCCGCCGCCGGCGAAACCGACCCCGCTGGTGGGAATCGATTGTCGTTGAGTTCCGGCGCCGACGCTGACGCTAGTCGAGCTGGTCGGCGCCACAGCCGCGGGAGGTTTCGGCGGCAGATAGCTTTCTGTAATTTCCAAGACCTTGTCGTAAATTACCTCGTTGGAGACCTCGCCTCTGAGAACGATCGACGTTCCCGACGTCGAAACGTCGAGCTTTTCATTGGGCAATACTACCCGCAACTGGCTTCTCAGCGACGCAACGTCGGGGGTCACGATCAGATCGAAATTCAATACATCGCCCTGTTCGTTAAAAACGATCAGCGATGTCGCGCCGACCGCTTTGCCGTTGATCAACAACTGGCTTGGAGCGACGACGATCACGTCCGCAACCGCCGGTTGCGATATCGAGACCCGTTTTGCCCGGTCAGCCAAGCGAAAGACCATCGACTTGTTGACGGTCACCGTAATTGCCGGCGTTGGTTGCGTCTGCGCGACCGCCGCATGCGCTAGGATAAAGAACACGGTAAACACCGCGACCCGCGGAACCAACGCCCCCCTCAACGTTTCCCTCCAGTTTGCCATGTGCCCTCCCGTAGCCTCAGAGTTAGAATTCGACTATTTTTTTGTCGTGCCCGTGAATGACTTCGACACGATATGTGTCGCGCGCTTGAAGAGTCGATCGCGCCGGCCCTTTTCTAGCCGCGGCGACTGACAACAGATCCCGCTTGTTGCTCCCCGGGGTCTTCGCCTCCGAATCGTCCCCCACTCCTCTGAGGGCCAAAACGACACTGCCCTCTTGAGAGGCGAGTGAAAGCTTCTCCGCCTCGCCTGGCGACACTTCAAGCGTAATCGAGCGTGCTACCTGTGGCTTCCCATCCTTTTGTTCCGTGCTTTGCGCCACGGATAGGACGCGCTTGTTTTGAA
This sequence comes from Deltaproteobacteria bacterium, assembly GCA_030688735.1. GTDB lineage: Bacteria > Desulfobacterota > Binatia > UBA9968 > UBA9968 > JACPFE01. The sequence continues at coordinate 21,204 of JAUYJC010000241.1, read as the reverse complement.
GCACGATCTTCGACATTCGGTCATCCTGTTTGTCCGCCCCAGGCGGGGTCGCGGTCACGATGACGTCCACACGATCGTCGGGGACGATAAAACCGCTAACCCCGATGATTTCATCCACGCGCACGGCCATGGCGCGTTTCCCGGCCTCTAGCCGCACGGTCAACCCTGCCCCTTCACCTGCCAGTCGCGATTCTAATATCGGCTCGTTGGCAAGGATCTTGACTCGGTTCGTCTTGCCGACTAATTGTTCCGGGGAAGTAAACGCCCCGGCCGGTACCGACGCCTTGGGCCACGGACTGGCCTTCAGCATGCCCTTCTTGAGGAATTCTTCATTGATTATCGTGCCGGCGGGAATGTCTTTGTTCGCGACTACGATGTTTTGGGTCTCGTTACGTGCCGCGTCCGCCCTTTCGCGCTGTTGGCGCAGAAAACTGTAAATGCCATAGGACGCGATCAAACCAAAAAAGACCGCGACGACGAGTGCTATTTTAAGCCGGTTCTGCATGACCCATTCTCCTCCATGCCAATGAATTCCGTTTGTAAAATAGATTCTTTTGGCTTTTATGTGAAGCAGGGCTCGGAGATCGCACCACAGAGGCGCGGAGAGCGCGGAGTAAAGAGTTTTTGTTTATAAAGTACTCCGAACTCTGCGATCTCTGTGTCTCTGTGGTGAATACTTCTTCACAGGAAACCCAGAAGCATCGTAAAATATTATCGTTGGTAAACATTCTTAAAAGCCGGCCCATCGCCCGGCCGGGTCTAGATAATAGGCGACCACCGTGCCCAAACCGATGCCGACCCCCCACGGAACCCCCTGCCGATCAAGCGCCGTCGAGGCGTGCGCAGATCGGGCGTGCGCTCGGCCAAAGGTCAGCAAAACCAGCATGGCTTGCTTGAAATCCACGCAGGCGCGTGTCAAGAACTCCAGGCTCAAGCGTCTACAAATTGCCGTGATTATCGCCATTCCGCCCGTGATCAAAATCGAATACCAGAGAACTCTGGGCAGTAAGTAAGGACCGACAAACGCGCCCATGACGCCTAAAAATTTTACGTCACCGGCGCCGATCCAGTGAAAGGCGAAGGGAATAAATAGGATACCGATGCCAACGCCAATCCCGGTTAAGCTTAGATAGAATTCATTCATCCCACGGAGCCCGTTGAGCCCGAGCGCTACGCTCAAGCCAAATAAAATGAGCCAGTTCGGTATCCTCCGCCACTCCATGTCGAAGAATGCCGCCAGGCCGATAACCGCGATGATTACGAGATCGAATAACGTAAGCAATTTAATTCATTATTCCCTGTAATCGGCGTTGACGCCGCTCTTCATCGAAAATCATAGGGCCGTCCAGGTCTCGACACGGCCACCAACCTATGCAAGGGAAGGCCCGGGAGCGAGAACTCTCCCTTTCTCGCCTCCCGAGCCTTCCCTGCAATTGCACTCGCTCGAACCGATTAACTAACAACCAAGCTGCGGGTCCGCCAAGCATTCCTTGATCGAGGTCCAGGACAACGCCAACTGTGCGCCAACGTCCGTATTCTGAATCGCTACCCAGAAAACCAAGGCGACCAGAAGCACGATCAAGGTATACTCAACGAGTCCTTGCCCTTCCTCCTCTTTAACTAACCGTTTAAGTAGCTCCATTTTCTTTCACCCCCTTTCATTTAATAAACTGTTATTTTGACTCCGTGAGACCTTTTGCATCCGTCATTAAATCTTTGCTTTTTCTTTGTTTCGGCTGGCAAACCAATTGAGCACAGTCTATGCCAAGTAGAACCCGCAAGATTTTTCGGTTAAAGGGGTCTAATCTTCCATCAGGTTCCGCGTTCGGATGACACTTCTGGCAGTCTGCCTGATGAAAATGTCACAAACCGCACAAAATAGAAGGAAGGCGGGGATTGTGTTTTGCATCCAAATTGCAGAAATGATTCTCAATAGCCGATAATGAATAATGAGCGTTGTCACCTTTCCAGACATTTTGGTTAAGCAAAGGAAAGATGCCGCCACGTCGAGACGGGATGGAAGACTCAGGCCGGCAGACTGGCATCGACTTTGCTGCAAACAGGCTCAACTATTTTAATTATGACACCGGTCGGGTTACGGCCACGCGAAGATTCGCTTCTTATTGGACAGTTACGGGCATCGGTGGTATTTAGAGGGTGTTTTTACTGCTACGAAAAATGACGCAACTGACTAAAGTTTGGAAGTCGTGACGAATATGGAAACTCTCACTAAAGCATCGAACCGAGAAACCAAGCCGCTGAAGGTTCTCATAATAGAAGACCACCCCGATCAACGAGACCTGCTGGCGATCGTTCTGGGGCGGGAAGGATATCAGGTCGCAACGGCGGCCAACGGCGTCGAAGCCCTCGAACAACTTGAGCGGGATAATTTTCAGATTGTCTTATCGGATATCATGATGCCCAGGATGGATGGCTTTGAGCTGATCAAGAACATCCGCTCCAACCCCGCTCTGAAAGCCATCTACGTGATTCTAATTACCGCGAGAATTCAGGAAGGCGACCGGGTCAGGGGCCTCGATCTGGGAGCGGACGACTATATTACAAAACCATTTTCATTTTCCGAGCTTCTCGCGCGTGTCAGGGTTGGAACTCGGGTCGTCAAATACCAGAGGCATCTGGAACATCAAACCCAAATCGATTCACTGACCGGCCTTTTCAATCGCCGCGCGATGGAAGAGAAATTCCACGACGAATTCGAACGAGCCAAGCGGTATGGTCACCCGATGTCGGTCCTGATATTGGACATCGACAACTTTAAGGCAATCAACGACACCTACGGTCACCATGGCGGGGACACCGCGCTCATCAAGATCGCCGACGTTTTGCGCGGGAAAACACGGCAGAGCGATTTTTCCGCCAGGTTCGGCGGCGAGGAATTCGTCTTGGCGCTGCCGGAAACCGATCAGGAAAGCGCGCTGCAAGTTGCGACAAAAATTCATGATGAGATCAAGTTCTGCACGTTCGGGAAACCCGATCGCATTTTCAGGTTGACGGTTAGCATCGGCGTCAGTTCGACCTCGGAGAAATCCTATTCCGACTGGCGCCAGATGCTTGACGCCGCCGATCAGGCGCTTTATCTCGCCAAGAATCGAGGCAAAGACAGAGTCGAGAGTTGGGTGGCCGAAAAAAAAGCTGAAGTGAACCTTCCGCCGGCACATCCATAGAATGATTCTCCGAAAAATAGTATTTGCCACGCTGCTCTCCCTGACTTTAATCGGCGGCGGATGGCCGCTGGTCGGCAATGAACCGGCGAGCGCCGCGGAGAAGCGGTCCGCCGCCGTTCCCCATCAGCCCACGGACACCGCTCAAGCCACGGCAAAAACATTTGACTGGCCCAGCCATCTGAGCAAGCAGATTCAGGCCTACGCAACGGCCATCCAACACAATAAGGAACTGCTGCTTTATGCGGCTATTGCGGGTTTCGGAATGCTCATGGTGGTACTGGCGATCAGCAACGCACGGTCAACACCTAAGGACAACGCAACACAAATAATTGACATCCTCAGGCAAGAAAAGGACAAGGCGGAGCACCTCGCCAAGCTCAAGTCCGAGTTTCTCAATCAAGTGTCCCACGAGCTGCGTACTCCGTTAGCGGTGATCCTCGGCTATTTGGAATGTATGACCGACGGTCTTTACGGTGAGATCGAAGCCAAGCACAAGGAAATCCTGCAAACGGTTGCCAAGCAGTCGAGTCATCTTAAAAACATGATCGATCAAATCTTGATCTACTCTCGATTGGAATCAAGCAAACAACCGCTCCGCTCGCAGGAGTTCTCGGTTCAGAAACTTTGCGCCGACTTAAGCGAAACTTTCGATTTCTTGTGCAAGCAGAAAGGCCTCGAGATCACCTGGCAAGTGCCACGGGATCTCCCCGCACTCCGAACTGACCCGGAAAGATTAAAAGAGATACTCAGCAATCTGCTCCAGAACGCACTCAAGTATACCGACACCGGCTCTATTCGCGTCTCGGTTGCTAGCCGGCCCAAGTCGGATCTATTCAGCTTCGAAGTGGCCGATACCGGCCTCGGAATCCCGGAACATCATCTTTCATCCATCTTCGAACCCTTCATTCAGGTGCATAAGTCTTCGTCGGGTAATTCGCGCGGCGGCATCGGACTGGGCCTCAGCATCGTCAAAAAGCACGTCGAACAGTTGAATGGGATCATCAGGGTCGAGAGCCAAGTGGGTAAAGGAACTACATTCAGCGTCACTTTGCCGCAATTGCACCGAGCCGCCGGACTGCGGCGATGGCGCGTGCTCCAAGGGCTGAAAGTATCGCTGCCGTCTTTTGTCCGCCGCTTCAATACTCTTGATCCCAGATCAAGCCTCGCCCGCAGCAAAGCCAATTCACCCGATCTGCCGCCGCCCCGTCAAGCTGTCGGTTAGACCCATTTCCCGCATCGTTTCGACCGCCCGACCAACCGCCAGCTGAATTTCTGGCATCGTCCCGGATTCCGCAGTTGAAATTACAATCTCTATGGAGCGCGGTGTGAGACTGGAGTAGCGAAGGCACCGATCTCCGCAGTATCAAAGTCGTTTTTCAGGCTTGGTAATTTGTTGCCAGCGGGTTACGGACGCCACTTGGGGCACCGCTGATCTCAAGTGTCTTAGAGGCAGAGGTCCATTTCCGCCAAAGGCGGATTAGCCTCAGGCTGAGCCTTCGCTAGGGAAGGCTCGCACCTCGCTCTGTGCCTTAACTTTCAAACGCGGAATCCGGGATCATCCGCCTCGCCCCTCGCCCGCTCTTCGCGGCTCCACGAGTCCAGGGCTTGACCCGCATCATCGAGTTGGCGTACGGATAAGGTAAGGGAGCCAATTCATCAGCGAGGGAGGATTGTTTATGGCATTACACGTCAAGAGCACCGATGTTCCGGAATACAACCGAGTTCAGAGCGGCGAAGCTGGAACCGGCGCCATGGTTGTGCGCAAAGGTTACGGCAACGAGTGCAGCCTGATGATCGCAACCAGACGGCCGGGCTATCACACCAAGCCACACCAACATGAGTCTGAACAGATCAACTACGTCTTGGACGGCGAGATCTGGTTCTTCGTTAAAGACCAAGGTTACCTCTGTAAGAAAGGCGACTTCCATCGGGTCCCCGCCAACACGGTGCATTGGGCGTTCAACCGCTCGGACAAAGACGCCACCGTCGCCGAAGCGCACGCCCCGGGACTGATCGGCGGGCGCGCCGGAGATAGCGCCGCAGCGTTATTTGACGAAGGCGAGAAACCGGAAATACGCGGCCCGGGGACAAACCAATTTGTTCCGTTCGATCAGGAAAAAGCCGAAGCGAAATACTTCGCAAAATAGCAACCAACAAGGTGTAACATGCGCTTAGAGTTATCCCTCTGCCCGCGCAGCGTATCTGTCCTATTCGTCCTATTGCTTTTATATTCCTCCGCGCCCGCCCAAGAGCTTCGACGCATTCACTACGGCACCACCGCCTCCACGGCCCATCTGCCAATATGGGTCGGCAAAGACGCCGGCTATTTCGCCAAATACGGTATGAACGTCGAGCCGGTGCATATCCGCGGCGGCGCGCTGATAACCATGGGCATCATCAGCGGCCAACTGCAATTTTCCGGCGCCGGCGCCGAATCGATCGTTGCTGCCCGGATCGAGGGCGGCGACGTCGTGCTGCTCGCCTGCCCGGTGGATTCCGATCCGGTCTACTTCATCACCCGTCCGGAAATAAAGTCCGCGGCGGCGCTCAAGGGCAAAGCCACCGCAGTGACCAGATTGGGATCGACGACGCATTTCTATTTAAGAGCGGCGGCGCGCCACGCCGGCCTCGACCCGGAGAAGGATCTCACTATCCTGCAGTTGGGCACCGGTACGGAAACCGCGACGGCTTTGGACAACGGCCGTATCGCCGCTGCGGCGCTCACGCATCGTTACGCCCTCCCCTTTCTACAGCGCGGCTGGCCGGTGCTGGTGGATTTGAGCACCATCGATCTGGTCTACCCGTCGTCCTGTGTCGCCAGCAACCGAGCATTCGTGAAAGCGGAGTCGAAACTCGTGGAGAATTTCTTGCGCGCCTATGTCGCCGCCATTCAGCTCATCCACAAGGATCCGCCCTTCGCGGAAAAGTCGCTCACCAAGTGGGTGCGCGAAAGAGACCCGGTGCTGGTTAAATCCACCGTCGAAGCCTACGGAAAGTTGTTTAAGCCCGCCCCCTATGCGCTGGACAAGGGCATTGAGAACGTCATTAAAGACCTGATGAACCGGCGGCCGGTGCCGAAGGAATTCATCGGCCGGCCCGACTTATTCCGCGACCACGGTCCGTTAGAAAGAGCCTTGTCGCGACCATGACGCGCCCTTGTTTCATAGTTCTAAATGCCGTCCTTGGTCTTTTCTTGCTGAGCCATCAGGTGTGCGGCCAAGAACTCCGCCGCATCATGTACGGCACGACCGCCTCCCCTTCCAACCTGCCCATCTGGGTTGCCAAGGACGCCGGATACTTCGAAAAGTATCGCTTCAACGTCGAGCCCGTGCAGATTCGCGGGGGTTCGTTGATTACGCTGGCGATCATCACCGGCGACCTGCCCTTTTCCGGCGTTGGCGCCGAATCAGTGATCGCCGCTCGTGCGGCAGGCGGCGATGTTATCCTACTCGCCTGCCCCATCGATACTGACCCGGTCTATCTAATCACCCGCCCTGAAATCAAATCCGCCGCCGAACTCAAAGGCCAAGCCAGCGCCATAACCCGCTACGGCTCGACGACGCATTTTTATCTAAGGGCCGCGCTCAGGCATGTGGGGCTCAATCCCGACAAGGACATGACGATTTTGCAACTCGGCGCCGGGCCGGAAATGGTCGCCGCCTTGGACGTTGGGCGCATTGCCGCCGCCGCCCTCACCACCCGCTACGCGCTGCCGTTCTTGCAGCGCGGCTGGCCCGTACTCGTCGATTTAAGCACAACCGACTTGGTTTACCCGTCGTCTTGCGTCACCAGCAGCCGGGCATTTATTAGAGCGGAGCCAAAAGTTACCGAAGATTTTCTTCGCGCCTACGTCGCGGGCATCAACCTGATCCGCAAAGACCATCGCTTCGCTGAGAAATCTTTCGCCAAATGGATGCGCGAAAAAGATTCGAACATCGTCAAGCGAACCGTCGGAGCCTATGCAAAGCTGTTCAAGCCCGCGCCCTTCGTGCCCGACAGGGGCATCGAAAACGTGATTCAAGACCTGATCAGAGCCCGCCCGGACTTCAAGGAATACATCGGCTGGCCCGAGCCCTTCCGCGAGAACGGCCCGCTGGAACGGGCGCTTAAGAATCCGTGATTCCCGCGCTCAGCGCATTTCCAAAAACTCCAACCGCACGCCTTCCGGCCCTTCGAAGAAGCAGACCTTACGGCCGTCGGGCAATACCCGCTCTTCTAAAATCTTGATCCCCGCCGCTTTGATTTTGGCGACCTCGCCGGCAAAGTTGTCGGTGTCGATGGCGACATGTTCCAGGCCGTAGAACTGTTCGAGTTTCTGCTCTTCGAGAAAATCCGTCACGTTAAGCTCGACGCCGTGCAGGTTGAGGCGAAAGGTCGTCCGGCCGTTGGGCGCCGGGCGTTCGGAAACGATCTTCGCGCCGGTGTACTGGACATAGAAATCGACGGTTTTCCGAGGATTCGGCGTCTTGAGATGAAGATGGTTGATTTTGAAAGCCATAGGCTCCTCCTTAATCACCGAGCCTCTTCTTACCCTTCCCTGAGAGGCAAATACAAGCGCCCATGGCCGGTCCCTTTTGCCGATGCGTAAATTGTTGTACGTTGGCCGAACTTCCATTCACGGCACTCGACAATGTCCCCTCAACTCTTCGCCTGGCTGACGGCCGTTTCCTTTGCCTGCGCGAATATTTCTGTGCGCCGCGGAATGGAGTACTCCACGCCGCTGACGGCGACTTTCGTGTCCCTGGTCATCCACACCGTCGCACTATGGATCGCCGTCGCCTTGACCGTCGGCATTCCATCGGTCGCCGTCACCGCTGTGGTAGCCATCGTGTTCACGGGCATTGTCCAACCGATCATGCGCCACTGCCACTACACGGGGATTCGCAAGATCGGCACGTCGCGCGCCGTCACCCTGCGCAATACTTTTCCCCTGCCGGCGGTTTTGATCGGCATTCTGATCCTGGGCGAGCCGATCACCCCCTTGGGGATGATCGGGACCCTTTTGGTCGTCATCGGGATCGTTTTCACTTCCTGGCGCATCGACCAACACATAACTTCTTTCCGCTGGACTTACCTGCTCTATCCGATCGCAACGGCCCTGATCACCGCGGTCGTTCACCCGCTGCGCCGTTATGCGATGCTGCAATCCCATGAGCCGCTGTTTTTTACGGCCATCGTCGGTCCTGTCTCCCTCCTCTCCTTCGCCATGTACTACGCCTTGCCGATGTGTGATGAAAAATTGGTTTGGGACCGCAGGGCCTTTTGGCCGTTTCTGATCTCCGGCGTCTTTGAAACGGCGGCGGTCCTACTCATGCTGTTCGCGTTCTCGCTCGGCCCCGTCGTGATAGTTTCGCCCATCGCCTCGACCACGCCCATCTGGACCGCCATCTTAAGCGCGATTTTCCTGCGCAAGATTGAACGGATCAACCTGGCCAGTGTGATCGGCACGGTCTGCGTGGTCGCCGGGGTGATCGCGATCTCGCTCTCGGGTTAACCCGCCGGTCGAGCCCGACCTAGTATCAGTTGCCGGCTCCCTTCGCCCGACCCCAGGCCTGCAAAATCACCCCGGCGATGTTGCGCCCGCGGATCGCGACGATCTTTCGTCCCGTCTCCGCGCTGCCGGATTGCGGCGAGCCAAAGTAGCCCCGCCCGCCGCTGAGGCTGCCATAGTCTCTGGTCTCGTTGCGAAAGGCTTCAACATCGTAGTCAAAGTTGGGGTCGAGCCGGTCGATAACTTCTTTGTTCACCGATTCAGGGAATGCGTGCAGCGCCAGCGAGGTCTCCCACTCACCACCATGCCCCTCACGGTCGGGCCGCACGCTTCGGGAGAGTTCCCGCACGCCCTCCCGATAACACGCAGCCGTCACCACCGCATCGCTGGTGAAGCCGACGCAGAGGACCTGAGCGGTCTTTCTCTCGACAAGCATGTCCCGTGCCCCTTCCAACGCCTTCATGTGGCTCAGATCGCGATGGCCATTGAGGATAACCAAACGATTGAGTCCGTGCCGTGCCAGTGAACGACCGATGTCTACGACCATCGATTTTAAGGTCTCCGGCTCCAGCGAAAGCGTGCCGGGGAAATCGATCGCCGCCCGGGCTACGCCGTAGGAAACGGTCGGCGCAATGACGACTTCATAGCATGCTTCTTCGAGATGCTGCGCCGCTGTCTTCGCATAGACTTCAGCGGCGAAAGAATCCAATCCCAACGGCAAGTGCGCCCCATGCTCCTCGACTACGCCGACGGGAAGAATTACCACCGATTTACCCGCGCGAGCCAGGCGCTCAACTTCGGGAAATGGGATCTTGGCCAAATGCAGCATGCTCGTCTGCACCGCCACATCACCGAAACATTTCGCGGAGCTTCTTGCTCCAGGCCCGAAGCTCCTCGTTGTTCGGCAGACGCATGACGATGACCTGATCGTCCCTTACGTCTTTCTTGAAGCGGTGTTCAACCTCGGGATGAAAAACATACTCCCCCAGCTCACCGAAGATTCTCTGCGCCTGCGGGCCGAGGAAGAAATCAGTGAACAAGCGCGCGGCGTTGCCATGGGGCGCCTGACGGTTGATCGCGACAAAGCTCAAGGAGGCAAGGTACCTGTTCATGCGAACGTACTCGATGGGTCCCGGATATTGGAATTTGTCCTTGATATAACCGATGGCCACCGGCACCTCGCCGGCAGTCAAGGGCTGAATGGTATCCGCCAAGCTGCGGCCGAGACGCGGTTCCTGCTTCGCCCATCCTTCAACCACCGCAAGCCACTTCGGGCCGAGCAGCTTCTCCAGGTTCAAGACGAATTGGAGCGTCGTCACATGTAGCCCCGGATTGGCCATGCCGAACCTGCCCTTCCATTTGGGCTCCAGCAACTCCTCCCAGGCTTTGGGTGCGTCCGGCGCCTTGAGGATTTGATGGTTGTAGTTGATGCCGTAGGGCAGCACGCGCCAGGGCGTCATCCTGTTGTCGGGGTCGCGAAATTGTTTGGGGTAGCCTTGCGCCGCGGGCGGGTCAAAGACGGCGAACAATTGCTTTTCGTCAAGAGTCGTCATCACGACTTCATTTCCAAGGGTCACGTCGAAGGCCGGCTTTCCCGACCGCGCTTCAGCGAGCGCGCGGTTAATCAACTCGGTGGCATCGCCGCGCCAGTGGCGCAGCTTGATGCCGTATTTTTTTTCAAACGCATCGCCGATCGCCTTTGACGAGTTGATCGTGATGGCGCCGTAAAACATCACCTCGCCCTCTTTTTTCGCTGCGTCGATCAATTCCTGGGCGAGCTGGGCTGCCGAAACGCACGGCAGGGTAACCCCGACCAGCGCCGACAGTATCATCGCGATTCTCGATATCCTCTTTATCATCTGTGCCTCCCGTACCTGATCGCTTTTAGCCTTGACGGGGAGCCGCTGTCAACACGCGGCGCGTTTTTTAAGTGTCGCTTGACTCTCGGCACAAACTAGTCCAACTGATAAAGTTACCAAACTAAAAATAGCGACACGCTCCCCGACGTGAACCCACCCGAAACTTCCACTCCACTGGCAAAGCGCAAGAGAAACTTCGCCACGCTCGGCGTGATGCTGGTGATCTTTCTCTTCGCCATCGACGCGACCATCGTCAGCACAGCGATGCCGACCATCGTCGCCAAGCTCGGCGGTCTGGAACTCTACAGCTGGGTCTTTTCGGTCTATATGCTCACCTCGGCGCTCACCACGCCGATTTTCGGCAAGCTGGCGGACCTTTTCAGCCGGCGCCGCCTGATGCTTGTCGGCATCGCCATTTTCGTCATCGGCTCGACGTTGTGCGGCGCGGCGCAAAGCATGGAAGCGCTGGTGCTGTTCCGCGCCGTTCAAGGGCTGGGCGGCGGCGCGATTTACGCGCTCTCTTTCATCGTTGTCGGCGTGCTCTTCCCGCCGCAAGAGCGCGCCAAGATGCAGGGCATCATCAGCGGCATCTGGGGCGTCGCGGCGATCCTCGGACCGCTGGCCGGGGGGCTTATCGTCGAGCACTGGGATTGGCGCTGGGCGTTTTTCGTCAATTTGCCGGTTGCCGCCCTCGCCATCGGCCTGATCGTTGCCGGGCTTAAGGAGACGGGACAGGAACGACGGGCGCACAAACTCGATTTCGCCGGAACCTTTACGCTCTTGTCAGCCCTGATGATCCTGTTTTACGCGCTGTCCCATAGCGCCCACTCCAGACAACCGCTCAACGCGGAACTCGCCGGGCTGATCGCGCTCGCGGCTGTCTTTCTGGCCGTTTTTTATTTCGTCGAGCGCCGCGCCGATGAGCCGATAATACCACTGGATCTATTTCGCCTGAGCCTTTTTAAAACTTCCGCGACCGTCGCCACGCTGGCTGCCATGGGAGTGTTTGGCGCGATCAGCTATCTGCCGCTCTATCTTCAAGGTGTAACCGGACTCACCGCCTCGCGCGCCGGCATGATCTTGCTGTTCCTGAGCGTCGCCTGGACCGTGGGCAGCGTGATCGCGGGCCAAGCGCTCAACCGAGTCGGCTATCGCGCGGTGGCGGCGGCGGGCATGGCACTACTAGCGGTCGGCTATAGTCTGTTCGTCGTTTTCAAGTCCGAACTGGATGTATTCTGGGTCGCCGTAAGCGGAACACTGATCGGCACGGGCATGGGCATGGCGAATCTCACCACGCTGGTGGCGGTGCAAAATTCAGTGTCGCCCCAACGCATCGGCGTGGCGACTTCTACCATCATGCTCTTTCGCACCTTCGGCGGCGCCTTTGCCGTCAGTTTGATGGGGACCGTGCTGTTGAATCAGATGCAGGGCGGCCTCGGCCGGCTTTCGCAAAGCGGCCTGTCAGCGGTGTTACTCGACAAGCTGGCTCATCCGCAAAATCTTCTGGAGCCCGCCACGCGATTACAAATTCCGCCGGAACTGCTGCCGCGGCTCGTTACGATTCTTGGCGACGCCATCTGGTACGCGTTCGCCACCGGGTTCGCGCTCATGATCATTGGCTTAGCGAGCAGCTTGTTCTTGGAAAATTCCACTCCGGCTAACACGTTGCCACCGGAACGGCAGCCAAACTCGTAGACGGGATTTCTGGTTTCGCATCAACCCGAAACCCGGAACTCGAAACCCAAAACTGCCTAATCGCCATTGACAGACAGGGTCCTTAGCCTGTACACCAAGACCCATACTCTCCTACTCCGTGACTCCAAGGTATTGAATCCTCATGAACGATGAACCAACCGCCGCCGCGGCGCTCGCCGTCGCGCCCTGGGAAATCACCGACCGGCAAAAGCGTCTTGCCCTGAGCCTGATCAGCACCTGCCACGCGCTCAATCACCTGCAGTACAGCATCACCTCGGTCATTTTCCCGGTGATGATGAAGGAACTCGGCTTCGGCTTGCTGCAGCTCGGCTTCATTTCCGCTTTGTCGAGCTTCGTCGGCCAGGGCCTGCAGGTGATCTACGGCTTTTTCAGCGGCATGTTCAAACGCACGACGATACTCGGCGCCGGCAACGTGATCGTCGGGATCACCGGCATGTCGCAGTTCTTCGTGCGCAGCTACCCGCAACTGTTGGTCGCGCGGGTGGCGATCGACGCCGGCTCCAGTCCGCAGCACCCCCTGGGCTCCAGCATTTTGTCGCGCTTCTATCCGAAGGCGCGCGGCTGGGCGTTGACCTTTCATCACTCGGCGGGCAATCTCGGCTCGTTTATCGGCCCCGGCCTGGCCTCCCTCGCGCTGCTTTACATGGATTGGCACAGCGTGTTCGTAATTTTTGGCTTGCCGAGCCTAGTGATGGGAATCACGTTATTCATGCTCCCCGATCATTCGACCGGCACCGAGGCGACTGCGGGCGGCAGGAAAAAAATGAAGGCGAACTTGAACGCCTACCTCCAATGTCTTAAAAACCGTAATATTCTTTTTACTTCCCTGGTCCTGATGGTCGGCGCCGCGGGCCGCGGCACCGGCGTCAACATGACCTATCTCGTGCCCTACTTTATGGACCGCTTCGGCGTCAGCGCCCCCGCCGGCGGCTTTCTTTTAACCGTCATGCAAGGCGCCGGGCTGGTCGGCCCGCTCGCCATCGCGTGGTTTTCCGACCGAATCGGCAAGCGCGTGTTGATCACCCAGGCGACGCTGCTGCTCTCGGCCATCATGACTTTTTGGCTGGTTCAACATCCGGGGCTGACGTGGCTCTTCTACGTCAACTTGCTCCTCTACGGCGCCTTTGTCCAGGCGCGCGGTTCGCTGACCCAGACGATGATCGGCGATTTCGCCAGCCCGGAGCTCACCGACGCGGCCTTCTCGATTTATTACTTCGTCGGCTTCATCTCGGGACCCATCTGGACTCTGATCATCGGCTACGTCATGGAGCACTACGGATTCACGCCGGCCTTTTACATCGCCGCGGGCACCTATATCGCGGGCATGTTGCTGCTGTTGTTCGTGAATGAGAACTCGACCGTTTCACCAGGCGAGCGGCGTGCTTGACATTACCGGCCCCGCTCATCTAATTAAGGGGCACAAATCCCCGCTCGCAAATCCACCTCGATGATTTCTAGAAAAAGGAGATGAACAAGGCGCGAATTTCACTCAGAGTCAATGGTAAGAGCCCAGCCGAATGTTGACAAGTCGGTGTAGTTAGCGGATATTCCAGTCGATTCGGATTCAATTGGTTGAACCGCGTTAGGAGATAGGCCGACCGGCATTTTTCGCCGCCTAATGCGGGTCACTTAATAGTTCGCCTAGATGTCGCCCCCACCTACCACCTTCTCCTCGTGACTATATGACAACATCGGCGTCAGATCCGGAACGCAATCAGTCGTCGGAGGACCTAGAACTGCTGAAGTTCCGATTGGAACAGACTCGCTATCGTACAGACATCCTGAAGTGGATAGTTATAGCGATCGGCGCAATCGTGTCGTTTGCAGTGATTGACTATGGGAAGCTGAAGATCGAGCAGTTCCGCGTGGCGGCAGACAGTCAGCGACAATTGCTCCAGGCATACTTGACGGCGACTGAGTCTCCTCAGCCTGACGTGTGGAAACGAAAGTTGCACATCCTCGAGAACTTCGCCGATGACGATCGAATGCGGCAATGGGCGCAGGCAGAGCGTCGATACATAGAGAAATTTGCCGCACTCGATGCGCTTTATCGCGAGACACTGAAGGTAGCAGCGCAATTGGTTGAGCCCGGCCGGCTCAACGATCCAGAACGCATTAAAGCACGAGCTAGATACAACCAGCTCTACTGGGGTGATTTGCCTTACGCAGGCGAAAGCCAGGCGGTCATCAACGCAATGATCGCATTTCGGAAACAACTCATTGCGGCCGAAAGTGCACCGGCGGACAAGCAAGCCTGGGAGAACTTGAATCGTCGGCTCATAGAGCTCTCGGAGGCCCTTCGGGAATCAACGCCCAACTTTCCGCTGCAGCCGACGCCGCAAAGCGGGGCGGCTGACCGCAGCCGTTAAGCCTCAAATTGAACTGAATTGATCACATAAACGGAATGGCATTCACGGGCGGTTATGTCGTAGTGGATATGGCAGAACCGTGTGGAAGGAGGCCATTGGACGGAAAGCCTTGCAGGAGCAGATTTACATAAGCGAGTAACCCAGCTTGCCGTTCTGGAAGACGGGCGACCCCCGTCATAGTTTCGACTTTCCAACAATCCGGCTGACCCTTTGGCTCAGGGAAGGAGAAAGTCATGCCCGCGCACGTTTTCGAACCTACCGTATCGCAGACCATCCTGGCCGCACAATCCGCCGCGCGGCTGAGGCAAACCAGAAGTGTCTCCGTGGACGGCCAGCCCAGAGCGGTTCGATCGCCATTCCCCTCGCCCGGGGACTGGCGGGACAACTGGATCTACTTTCTGATGATCGACCGCTTCAACAACACCGCGAATGCGCCGAGAGGAGTCTGGAATCGCCGCTTCGATTTCCGCCAGGGCGGTACGTTCAAAGGCGTGCAGGCGCAGCTCGGCTACCTGGAACAGCTTGGTGTAAGGACTCTCTGGCTCTCGCCGGTTCTTAAGAACTCTAAACCTGACTGGCAGTTCAATTACCACGGCTACGGCCAGCAGGACTTTATGAATGTTGATGAGCGCTTCGCTTCGGATGGACAGCGGGCCACCGCCGAACGCGAGCTCACGGACCTCGTCGAAGAAGCTCATGCGCGAGGCATGTACGTGGTTCTGGACATCGTTCTCAACCACAGCGCACGCGTGTTCGACTACGTGCGCCCAACGGGCGTGGTCTCCAACTTTGCCGACGCGAACGTCATGAACGGCCCTCCCGGTGGTGAGCCGGACGTTCGTTGGTTGAATGGCTTTGGATTTCCACGGGCAGATTGGGAAAACCGGCTGGATCCTCCGCCACAGCTTCATGCGGACGATGCCGTGTGGCCGTCCGACCTGCAGAATCATCTGTTCTTCCGCCGGCGCGGATCGAAGCTCACGGACAAGCCTGATGAACGCGGGTTCGTGCGCGGCGATTTTGGGGATATGCGCCAACTTGTCGTCGAGTACGACGCCACCGTGCCGGGGCAAGAGCAGTTGCGCGCCCGCTACGGCATAACGCCAGTATTGGGCATCCTTATCCGGGCGCATCAGTACGTCATCGCGCGTTACGACTTCGATGGGTTTCGCATCGACACGGTCAAGTACGTTCATCCTGAAGCGATCGAGACGTTCGGCAACGCGATGCGAGAGTTCGCGCTCACCGTGGGCAAGACGAACTTTTTTACGTTCGGCGAGGTTTACGACGATGAAGAGACGATCGCGCGCTTCACCGGTCGCAACGGGGGATCGGGAGAAGGCTTTGGCGTTGATGCCGCCCTCGATTTTCCGCTCTTCTATAAGCTGCCCGGCGTGGCAAAGGGCATGATCGACGTGGCGGAGATCAGAAAGGTATTCCTGGACCGCAAACTCCAGGAAGCCGAGCTCTTGAGCTCACACGGTGAAGCGGGGCGCTTCTTTGTCACCTTTCTCGATAATCACGATCAGAAGGAGCGGATTCAGCACCCTTCCACGCCCACCGACCAAGTCACCCTCGCCATCGCGCTGCTATTCACGCTGCAAGGGATTCCATCCCTGTATTACGGCACCGAGCAGGGTTTCAGCGGAACGGTGGATGCGAATGGGAATGCCGATCTGAGCGCCAACGAATCGAGCCGCGAAGCGCTCTGGGGAAAACCCAACGCGTTCGACACGTCTCCCTCTGTGTTCAAGCAGATTCAAACCCTTTCACAGCTGCGCGACAAGGAGCCGCCTTTGAGATATGGTCGCTTCTACTTTCGCGAAGTGTCAGGCAATGGTTCTGACTTCGGCCACTCCTTCGGACCAGGCGGCATCATTGCCTTCTCACGTATACTGGTCGACCGCGAGATTCTCGTCGTGGCCAACACCAGCACCCAAAAGTTCTCCGGCGCGGCGATCCTCGACCGCGACATTCACGCAACACCGGGCCAGATGAGGGTGGCCTACAGCAACCAAGGCAGCACCGGCGCAGCCGCGGTTCGCCACATCCATAACGCAAAATTCCACCGCGATGGCCAGGTGTCCACAGGCCCCGCAGCCGCACTCGACGTGGTTCTCGCTGCGCGAGAGGTTCAGGTGATCGTGCCAGTCTGAGGATCGTTGTCCCGCGCAGTGCTGCGAAGGGAGGGTGAGGCCAGCCTTTAAGTGAAATGCGCCTCTCCCGTTGGAGCGGGAGAAACCGCCGGAGGAGTGATTATGCGCTGACAGCGTCATTCCGTTTAGAGATCTCCTTCGACTCAATCCTGTGAGATTTGTCCGTTGCGTCGTTCAGTTCAATTCTACGTCGATTACAGAGCTTGACTCTGTTCTAGCAGACGAAATAGGCTGCGGGCCAATAGTGGGATAGGCCGCCGGCACCGGCAGCGTTTGCCGTCCCGCCGAATGTTGACAAGTCAGCGTCGGTGGCGAATACTCCAGTCGATTTGGATTTAATTGGTTGAACCGTGTCAGGAGCCAGTCCGTCCGGCATTTTTCGCCGCCTAATGCGGGGCAGTTAATAGTTAGGACTGAGGAGGCCGTGTGCCGAAGGCAAATGTCGAAATAGCCCGTGAGCTGGCGAAGCTTAGCCCGGACTGCTCGTTCCTTCTCACTCACCTAATCCGACAGCACGAAGGAATGACTGCCGCGGATGCCAAGGCAGTACTCAAGAGCATCCTAAGCATTGATGAATGGATTCCCGCGCCGCTTCTTCGCGCCAGTGATGTGGGCTGGTACAGCGTCGCAAGTGCGAATCTCTTCAATCCGGTTACCCGTGCGTTTGATGTTCCTGCGAGTTCGAAAGCCGTTTGTTTCACCGAAAGCACGCTTGAAGGTCTAAAGGCTCACCGCGAAGTTTTTGGAGCGGAGTACGGTATTGCGTTCGATAGAGACTATCTCTTCGACCGCGGGCTAATCCATGCCTAAACATTAGAGACTCTTTGCTAAAGGCTACGTTCACTTGCAGCGGCGAGAGGTTCGAGCGCAGCGTGTTTAACTTTATCCCGCCGCAGTTGCACCCTTATGTAAACGTAATCAACGAAGCATTCGATGCAACGCACGAGCGTGAATGGCGGTACGCCGGTGATCTGGACTTCGCGTACAACGATGCAATGTTCGTGTTCTGTCCGGTCGCGGAATTCGCTGAATTCGCCGGCGTGCAGACTGCTGGGACGCCAGTGTTATTCGATCTACAGTGGCTGGATCGCATATGAGTCCTAACCCCACGCCTCACCCGGACGCGCGCACGAGCGCGGCGCCCGGCAAAGATCGGCTGGCGCGCGCCGGTGGGCGTGAACGTTAGGCCCTAGGAATCTTATGAGTCTTTCGGCTGTTAGAAACCTTATTGCTGTGGCACGGCAACTAATCGACGATCACGGCTTTCGTGCGTCGAGCCTAGTGCCCGATCTCGCGCTCGTAGGACTGGCTGCGGACGCTGCAGATGCCGCCGATTCCGCGCTGGACTTACTGGAAGGATCGAGGCCGTACCGGGCTTACGCGATGGCTCGCGTGTGTTTTGAGGCCTCGCAGCGAGTGCTACCCCTTGCAGTAGCCGAAGACTACCTGCGCTTGGGAACTCGCGCATGGGTTTATTACCAATGCAAGGACGCAGCGCTCAGGGGATCTCCTAGGTTTTCTCTAGGAAGCGAAGCCGAGGAGATCGTTCGTTTCTGGGAGAATGTTAATGCAGATGCTCGAGCTTTAATTGAGGAAGCTGTCGCCAGTCTCAGATCGCAATCAAGGGGCCCGGACAATTACCTAGGCCGTAATCTCGCAGAAGTCGCTGCCGAATGCTACGAGGTGCTTGCGTCTGCTCTGGGCAATGTAGTCCCAAGTGATAACATAGAAATCAACCGCCGCGTTTATGCAGGCCTGTCCAGGGATACCCACGCGTGTCTGCGCCTTCAACCTCGAGCGCTTCGTGCGGGAGCGCACGGCTTTGTCGAAGTCTTGGAGACGGAACGCGACCCGATGGAGGTTTCCGAGGCCGTATTCTTAGCATTGAGTACTTCGCTTCGCGAGACGATAGGTGGGTTGCAATTCCGACTCGCCGCTCGAGAGCGAGAGGAAGCCAGAGGTCGTCTAATGGGCCTGCAAACCGCCGCTGCGTCGGTCCGTCCAGACTACTATCCCGATCTTGGTGTTCAGTTGGCAAAGGAAGGCTTGGGGCACGTTGAGTGTGTATTTCAAGGTGTTCCGCTCGTAAACGTCCGTGAATTGCCCGACTCCACGTTGACGACATCCATAGTCCGTGTAGACGCTGGCCAAAGGCAGTTGGTTACCTTTGACCTGAAAGGCACGTCGCGCGCGGCCCTATTGCAACTCATACAGGATCGGTTTCCCGACCTACTTGCAGCGGCGATACCTGCATCGGTACGGTTAGATTTACCCGCGCCGATTGTTGTAAATATCAGGGCTGCACTCGGGCAAATCCAGCGATCTGCTGACGAAACCTTCGTGCCATTTCTTGTGCGTGAAATAGAGCCCGGCTTAACATCAGGATGAAGCTGGCGCGGGTTGACGCGAGGGCTGCAGACGGGTGCAGAGGCCGCGCAGCTTATCCTTGGAGCGTTATTCCACTATAAGTACCCCTTCTCCCGATAGTATCTCTCCGCCCCCGGATGGAGCGGGAAGTCCAGCGGACCCGCCTCGGTATTCGCGCACAATGAATTCATCGACGGCGTCGTCGCCGCGTCATAGGGAATCTCTTCGCGGATCTTATCCAGAACCGCGGCGATGTGGTAAGCAAGCTCGTCAGGAAACTTCTTGTGCACGACGATGGGCCAGCCGCTGAAATCGACGACGGTCGTCGGCTCGTTGATCCCGGCCACTCGCCCGCCGTCCACGCGCGCGCGTTGGAAGCCGAACTTTTCAAGCTTCCGAAGCACCGGCTCCGAGTAGGACAAGAAAATCATGCCGTGCTCCACTGCCACGTCGCCCCAGGAATCCATCCCCTCGTCAATGACCATATCGAGCTTACCCGAAACGATTCCTTCGCGCCGGTGCGGGTTGCTCGGCCGGACGACCTCGTCTACCCTGCCGCCCCATTTGACAAAGTCTCTTTGGGAGATGCCATGCGCGTTGAGCAGAAACTTGATAGCGAAATCGACGCAATCGTTGACCGCGATGGAGACTTTCATCTTCGGCTTTTTCTTAATCAGCTCTTCCATGGTTCGCACGCTGAGCCTCGGCGAGACGGCAATGACCAGACGATCCCAGGACGGAAAGACGGCCAGAGCGCGCAGCGGATGTTTGCGCTTAAACGGTCCGACACCGCGGACCGCCATCGACGGAATGATCGATGGGTTGAGCCAGACCAGATCGAGCTTGCCGCTCGCCACGAGTTTGGCGCCGTTCAAGCCGCTGCACCAGGCCGGGCTCACGCCGATGGTAAAAGGATACGGCGGCCCTTTATGTCCCTTGCCGCCGGGCAATTCCACCGCCAACCGAACTGCGCTGGTCAGCATCGTCGGCACGTCTTCGTAGAGGCCGGATAAAATTTTGGTGACGATGCGCGCCCGCATCAAACTTGCGCTCATCGGCTTTACACTGCGATCATCGTAGGCCATGTTCCGCTCCTTTTGTCGAGTTGATGATATCTCGGTAATCCGAAACCCCGGCTCTGTCAACCGACCTACGACCATTTGGGAATTTCGATCCTCCATTCTCCATCTTCGTCTTCGTCCATCGGCTTGTCTTTCGCGGTTGCCGGCAGTACGCTGACGACAAAATTTACCACGGAGAGTCAACCATGCAGCTTCCGCCCATCGCCACGACGACCGTTGGCAGTTTTCCTCGCCCGGGCTGGCTCGCAGTCACAGAGCGAAGTCGCGCGAACTTTCGGTTCGAAGGCCCGGCGCTCAAAGAAGCGCTGGACGATGCGACGGCGCTGAGCATATTCACACAAGAACGGATCGGCCTGGATCTGCTCTCCGACGGCGAACAGCGGCGCACGGGTTTTATCAATCATATTCTCGCCGCCTTCGACGGCATTGACCTCGAGCATGAAGCGGTAAAGCGGATTTATCGGCGCCGAGAGCAGCCGCGCCCGGTGCCGCGTATCGTCGGCAAGATAAAAAGGCGCACGACCGCCATCGTCGAAGATTTCCGGTTCGCCAAGGGGCAAACGACCAAGCCGATCAAGATGGACGTGCCGGGGCCGATGACGGTGATCGACAGCACGCTGGATGAATTCTACAAAGACGAAGCCGCTATGGCGATGGACGTGGCCGCGGCGCTCAATGCCGAGTTGCTCGATCTGCAAGCGGCGGGCTGCGACGTGCTGGAGATAGACGAGCCGGCGATGACGCGCTATCACGAGAAGGTCTTCGAGTACGGCGCCCGCGCCCTGGATCGCTGCCTCCAAGGCATTCACGTTCCGACCATCGTCCATCTCTGTTACGGCTATCCCGGCGGCGCGGGACAGCAGCACGAGTACGAATATCCCGAGCTGCTGCAAGAATTGATGAAGACGCGCATCGGCGGCTTCGCGGTGGAGTTCGCCCGCAGCGGCTACGATCCCGCTGTTCTAAGTATCTGCAAAGG
>JAUYJC010000136.1 GCA_030688735.1 Deltaproteobacteria bacterium | reverse complement strand
AACCCCTACGGCGACAGCGTTTCGCTGCTTTATGGCATCTGGAGCGAAATCACCGGCCCGTTCTGCACCTATAATTACGCCAAGGGGGATTTCGAAGGGCGCTTGGCGGAGCGGTGGAAGGTGGAGAACCCGACGACCTGGGTTTTCTACTTGAACAAGAACTACAAGTTCAACGACGGCTCGCCGGTCACCGTCGAGGACGTCGTTCACTCCATCATCACGCGAGTGATCAAAGACCCCCAGTCGAAGCAAAAAGCTTCCGTCGCGCCATCCATCGTCAATGCCGAGGCCGTCGACAAATTCACCGTCAGGATCACCACCGACAAACCGACGGCGCCGCTCCTGAGCCTTCTCTGCGACCGCTTGATCGTTACCAGCAAAGCGGCCTTTGACAAATACGGCCGTGAGGCGGCGGACAAGGAGCACATGATGGGCGGCGGCCCCTACCGCTTGAAGGAATTGATCCCCGGCCAGCGGCTCGTAATCGCCAAGCGGCCGGACCATCCGGAGGCAAAAAAGAATCCACGCGCTCCCGACGAAGTCGTCTATCGCGTCATGCGCGAGACCGAACAAAGGGTGACGGCGCTGCTCAACGACGAGGTCCAGATCAGCCAGTTCATTCCGCCCCATCTGCGCCAGCGGGTCGAAAAGAATCCGAACCTGCGGATCACCCCGGTGGATTCCGTCGAGATCATGTTCTTGGCGATGCAGCCCAAGCCGCCGTTCGACAAAAAAGAAGTCCGCCAGGCGGTCTGCCACGCGATCAATCGCGATCAGATCATCGCGACGCTCCTGGAGGGGTTCGCCAGCCGTCTTGACGGTCCCCTCGGCCCGGGGCAGTACGGCTACGATCCGAATCTGAAACCGAAGATAAATTACGATCCGGAGCGCGCGAAGAAGCTCCTGGCGCAGGCGGGGTACCCCAATGGCGTCGACGTCGAGCTGCAAACTCCGGTCGGGCGCTACACTCTCGACAAGCAACTGACCGAAGCGATGATCCCGATGCTCAACGCAGCGGGCTTTCGCGCCAAACTGCTGACCCCCGAATGGGCGACGCTTTGGTCCAGCGTCCAGAAGGGTACGATCCCCTTCTATTATATGGGACGGGGTTCCGTTCAGGATCCGAGCGCCACACTGCACCAATATTTTCATACCGGGGAGACGCCGCGCATCGGTTACTCCAACCCCAAGCTCGATGAACTCTTGGACAAGGAACAACAGGAGTTCGATCCCAAGAAGCGCCGGCAGAATTTATCCCAGGCGATGAGCCTCCTCACCGAGGAAGCGCCGGCCTGCTTTATGTGGCGGCACAAACTGCTTTGGGGGCTGAATAACCGCGTGGAGTACCAGCCGCTGCCCGACGCGCGGATTTACGCTATCGACATGAAGGTGCGGCGCTAAACCGTCCACGGTGGGGGAATAGAGTATTGGGTTAACCCAGTACTCCAATTCTTGGTTAGCCTATTGCGTCGCGCCAGACAAAGACAGGGAGAGTGACTGTCCGCGCAGGGCGTTAACGAAGAATCTTACATGCCCGCTTATCTCATCCGTCGGCTTGCGGGAACCGTGCCGGTTCTTCTGCTCATCAGCCTGCTCGTCTTTCTGCTGATTCACGCGGCCCCCGGCGATCCGACGCTGTTGCTGTTGGGGGAGGAAACCAACGCCGCCGAAGTGGCGCGCGCGAAGGAACGCTGGGGTTTGGACCGGCCGCTCTACGTTCAGTATCTCAAGTTCCTCGTCGCCGCCGCGGGCGGCGATTTCGGCAAATCCTTCAAGTACGCCGAGCCAGTCATCGGCGTCATCAAAACGCGTCTGCCCGCGACCATCGAGCTGGCGGTTTTTTCGATCACCATCGCCACGCTATTGGCGATCCCGCTCGGTGTATGGGCCGGCTCCAAGCCGAACTCCTGGATCGACAATCTCGGCACCACCTGCGGACTGTTCGGCATCAGCATGCCGAGCTTCTGGCTCGCCATCATGTTGATCCTGCTGCTCGCCGGAGTGCTGAATATTTTGCCGACTTCGGGACGCAGCACCTACGGCGTCGCCGGACCGGAGCGCACCGGTTTCTATCTATTCGACAGCCTCATGCAGAAAAACTGGCCGGCGGTGTGGGATATGCTCACCCATGTCTTCATGCCGGCGTTGGCGCTGGGCGTTAACATGCTCGGCATCTTGATGCGGGTGACCCGCTCCGCCGTGCTCGAGGTCATGAATGAAGAGTACGTGGTGACCGCCCGTGCCAAAGGGTTGGCGGAGAAAAATGTCGTGTGGCGGCACGTCGCCAGCAACGCGCTGATTCCCGTCATCACCGTGGTGGGACTGGAGCTGGGCACGCTGCTCAGCGGCTCGATCATCGTCGAGACGGTTTTCGCCTGGCCGGGCAGCGGCAGCCTGCTCATCATCGCGCTCAACGCGCGCGACTATCCACTGGTCACCGGCGTCGTGATGACCTACACCATGGCGTTTGTCGCCATCAATCTGATCATTGACGGTCTTTATGCAGTCGTTGACCCTCGAATCCGCTACTGAGAAAAGCGCCAGCTGGGTCGCGCGGCTCGTGCCGCGGCTGCACGTTAAGGCGTTCACCGGCGGCGCCATCGTGGCGATCTTCGTCCTGGTCGGCATCCTGGGGCCGCTTCTCGCCCCCCATGACCCGAACAAGCAGCAGCTCACCGCGATGATGAAGCCGCCGCAAGGCCTCGGCGCGGTTCATGCCCTGGGCACTGACAACCTCGGACGCGATATCTTGAGCCGTGTGATCTACGGAAGCCGCGTCTCGCTGCTGGTCGCCTTCGCCGTAGTTTTCGTCTCCGGCTTTATCGGCATCACTCTCGGCGCGGTCTCGGGCTACTTCGGCGGCAAAGTAGACTTCGCGATTCAAAAGTTGGTCGAAGTGGTGTGGGCCTTTCCGCCGCTGCTTCTCGGCATCACCATCATGGCCTTTCTCGGTCAGGGGCTTTTCAATCTGATTCTCGCCCTCGTCGCCCAGCGCTGGATTCCCTACTGCCGCGTGGTGCGGGGCCAGACGTTGTCGCTTAGAGAACGCGACTTCATCGTCGCCGCCCGCTGCCTCGGCGCCAACAAGCGGCAGATTATCTGGCGCCACATCATCCCCAACCTGATCCAGACTTCGCTGGTGATCGGCACCTTCGCCATGGCATCGTCGATCATCGCCGAGGCGAGCCTGAGCTTTCTCGGCGTCGGCGTGCCGCCGGAGATTCCCACCTGGGGGACGATGCTCGCCGACGCGCGCATCTACATCAGCACCGCCTGGTGGCTGCCGCTGTTTCCCGGCCTGTGCATCTTCGTCACCGTGCTCGGCATCAACCTCCTGGGCGACGCCCTGCGCGACTTGCTCGACCCGCGGCTGAAGAGAACCGCGTCGGGAATATAGTCTCTGGTTCCGAGTTCAAAGTTCAAGGTTCAAAGTTCTCGCCCGTTAATCTCCAATATTTCCTCTCGGCTCTTCCAGCCTGAAGTCCTTCCCCTTCCATCCTCGATCCTCCATCTTCGATCCTCCGTCTTCGACAGATCCTCCATCCTCGACCCTCATTCTTCCACCTTCTGGCTTCCCTCTCTATCTCCGTCTCGGTCTCCCTTTGATTGATTCCCGGTCAGACTCGTGTAGATTGAAAAAATGCGTCGGACAAAAATCGTCTGCACCATTGGACCCGCGAGCGCCTCCGACAAAGTTCTCGAAGGGCTGATCAGTGCCGGCATGAACGTGGCGCGGCTCAACTTCAGCCACGGCGACTACGCCTTTCACCGGCGCATCATCCGAAAGATCCGCCAGCTCGAGCGCAAGCTCGACATGCCGGTCGCGATTCTACAAGATCTTCCCGGCCCGAAAATCCGCATCGGCGCCGTAGCAGGAGATCATGTCCGGCTGCAGACACAACGCCCTTTTGTGTTAACGACCCGAAAGATCCTCGGCACCGAGCTCGCCGTTTCGGTCAACTTCGCGGCCCTTACCCGCACGGTCAAGAAGGGCGATCCTATTTTGCTGGGTGACGGTGAAATCGAACTGGAGGCGGTGCAGATCAGCGGGGACGAGGTCAAGTGCCGCATCGTCGTCGGCGGCGTCCTCGGCTCCCACAAAGGAATTCACTTTCCGCAATCGAGCCTCAACATTCGCGCGCTAACCTCCCGCGACAAGCAAGACCTCGCCTTCGGCATCGCCCAAAGGGTCGATATGGTCGCTCTTTCCTTCGTGCGCACGAGCGAAGACATTCTTTACGCCCGGCGCGAAATTAAGAAACGCGGCTCTTCCGTCCCGATCATCGCCAAGATCGAAAAACACGAAGCGCTGGACAATCTTGACGCCATTCTCGAAAACGTCGACGGCATCATGGTGGCACGCGGCGATCTAGGCTTGGAAATCGCCCAGGAGCGAATCCCCACGGTGCAAAAAATGATGATCCGGAAAGCCAACCACCTCGGCAAGCCGGTCATCACCGCGACGCAGATGCTGCGCTCCATGGTCTGGAACCCGCGCCCGACCCGCGCCGAGGTCGCCGACATCGCCAACGCGATCCTGGATGGCACAGACGCGCTGATGCTCTCAGAAGAAACCGCCGCCGGCGATTATCCACTGGAGGCCATCAAAATCATGGCGCAGGTGGCCGAAGAGACGGAAAAAATTTTGGAACCCCGGCAACTCTTCGCGGGACTCAAAAGAACCGTCCCTGAAGCGATCAGCCGCAGCGCGATCTCGCTGGCGCAGGACCTCCAAGTCAAAGCTTTTCTCATCCCCACCACCTCTGGCGGCACCGCGAGATTGATCGCCCGCTACCGCCCGCAGCAGCCGATCATCGCCGTCAGCCCCGTCCCGCAGACCGTCAAGATGCTCTGTTTGGTCTGGGGTGTACAGGCGGTGCCGATCCGCGGCTTCAAGAACACCGACGAGATGGTGCGCCTGTTACAAAAGAAAGCCGTGGAATTGGGCGTCGTCAAACCAAAGGACCTCGTCGCCATCACCGCCGGCCTTCCCCTGCACCAGGCCGGCACAACGAACATGATCACGGTCAAGCGCATTGAGTAAATTTGCCGTTCCTTTGGTGGTCTTCTCCGGCGCGAGTTGTCTGATTCCCAATGTCCCTCGGTACTCTGGGACGATAGCCTTTTTCACCACGAAGGCACGAAGGTCACGAAGGTCACGAAGGATTCGGAAATTATATTTCTAAACTTCGTGCTCTTCGTGTCCTTCGTGGTGAAGATTGTCTTATCTTTTCTGGTTGCGCCTGCGCCGTGCCGGCTTCTTGGTGGTCGACATAAACCGTCTTGCAACGTCGGCGCAACTTGAGCTAGAGATGGACTCCCAACGAGAGGAGAGCAATACCATGTCTGAAACGCTCAAAGCTTTCGAAGACGAGCTCCAGAGCAAAAACTTTAAAGGTTACTGGCAGAATATTCAGAGCGACTTCGCCCGCGAACCGGTGCCATCCTTCGCGCCCTGCTTTTGGAAAGGCAAGGAGATGTTCGCCGCCATGGAGAAAGCCGGCGAGGTCGTCGGTCTCGACGTATCGTTCCGGCGCGTGATTCAGCTTTGGAATCCCGCGCTCAAAAACGGCACATCGCGCACGTTGGTCTTGAATATTCAGTTACTCAAGCCTGGAGAAGACGCGCTATCGCACCGGCATATGGCGGGGGCGATCCGGTTTATTCTTAAGGGCCACGGCACTCACCTCATCGTCGAGGGGGAATCTTTTGAAATCGGCGAGGGCGACTTTGTCACGACGCCGAGCTGGACCTGGCACGACCACGAGAACCACGGCGACGAGAGCATGATGTGGCTCGACGGCCTCGACGCGCCACTGGTGCGGCTTCTGGAAACCGACTTCCACGAGCCCGACCCGCGCAAAAAACAACCGGTGACAAATCCCGACGGTTATACGCTGGCCACGGTGGGCGCACTGCGGCCGTCTCGGATCAAGCCGAATTCGATTCAACCACCCGCTTTCTGTTACAAGTGGGCCGACACGGAGAGAGCGCTGAGCAAGGTTGGCGAGCAACCCGGCGATCCCTTCGACGGCATTGTTTTAGACTACGCCAATCCGCTCACCGGCGGTCCCACGCTGCCGACCATGGCGTGCCAGATTCACATGCTGCGGGCCGGTGAAAAAACCAGGAGCCACCGGCACACCAGCTCGACGATCTATCACGTCTGGCGCGGCAGCGGCGTCTCTTACGTCGGCGATCAACGCTACGAATGGGAGCGAGGCGACTCCTTCGTCGTGCCGCTGTGGAATTTTCATCGCCACGAAAACACCTCGAAAGAGCCCGCGGTGTTTTTCGTCATGTCGGACAAGCCATTGATGGACGCCATCGGCCATTACCGGGAAGATACCAAGGCCGATTGACATCGCGGCAGGAGCGCTGGGCATCGCCGACTCGATCTACATGGCCTACGTGGTTCAGGGCATGAAAGTCGCAACTAACGGCGCGGCCGCGTCCTTTTCCATGCAACGCCGATGGTCAAGGAATTCAGTTCACCGAGACTTCGTATCGAAGCGTCTTGGGTTGAGGCGAAAAGGATTCCCGACCCCTTTCATTACCCAACCCGAACCCCCACTCTCCCTCTTTTTCTAATGATAATTTAGCCACTTTTCTCCTCTTACTCTAACAAAGACCTACCGTGATAGGGTACTGTGGGAGTTATGGAGAGCGTGGAAGTTTTGGTAATCCCGCAGGTCTCCGACGAGGTGCTGCAGCGAATTCAGAACGTCGACTGTCGGGTCAAGATCGTCGATGCCAGGGGATGGTTCGACGTAGAGCTTCGCGCCACTTGGCCGCAGTGGACCGTGGATCGGTATCTCGGCGCCAGGAAGTCACCCGCAACCAGCCTCGAAGAGCGCAACCATGCTCTGGCCTCGGCGCAGATCGCGCTCACGGGCTGGCCACCGCTCAAGGACTTAAGAGCACGCGCGCCGCGCTTGAAATGGGTCCATGAGCTTCCCGCGGGAGCGAGCAACTTTCTGAATACCGATCTTTGGGGCTCTGACGTTTTGGTGACCACCTCGCGCGGGCTCACGAACAGGCGACCCATGGCCGAGTATGTGTTGGCGAGCTTTCTCCACTTCGCTCGCGGCCTTCACTTGAGCTACCGGGACCAAAAGCGCCACCGTTTCGATCATCAAACTTACGATCCCGTAATAGTCCGGGACAAAACGGTCTGCGTTGTCGGCGCGGGCGGCATTGGTCAGGAGGTGGCAAAGCTCTGCGCGGCGGCCGGGATGCGCGTGGTCGGCACGCGCAGGCAGGTGGCTTCGGGAGCACCCCTCCCGCCCGGCTTCGTACGACTGGAATCCTCCCGCCTTCTGCATGACCTGCTCGGCGAGAGCGAGTTCGTAGCCGTTTGTTGCCCGTGGACGAAGGAGACTACCCATTTGATCGGCCGAGCGGCGTTTGCTGCGATGAAAACAGGAACGGTTCTGGTCAACATCGCGCGCGGTGAGATCATCGACGAAGAAGCTCTGCTGCATGCTTTGGCTGAGGGGAAGCTGCGCGGCGTCGCCCTGGACGTCTACGTCGGGGAATTCGAACACCCGCCCGAGTCGCGTCTGTGGGATGATGGGCGCGTTGTCATTACGCCCCACGTATCGGCGGCAACGGACGTCTCCGAGCACCGCGGGGTAATGTTATTCTGTGAAAACCTGACTCGTTACCTGGAGGGCCTGCCGTTGGAAAATGTCATAGACTGGGAGCGTGGATATTAGAGCGGAATTGTTCGAGGGCGGATTCGAGGTCTTTGACGAAGTTTTTGAGCGAGAACATCAGGATCAGGAAGGTTGTCGGACTCTTCGCGGCGTTCCTCGCAAGCCGATCGATCGGTAGCCGATTGAGCGCAACCGAAATAAGTATTATGTCCCCGGACTCCGGAATCCATCCCGGAGCAAAAGTGTCGAGGCCGGCCGTGCGCGGGTGAAAAACCAGTCTGTCCCCATCCCCCCCAAAAAACACTGGGTTCGTCGGCAATCTGATTTGCTACCGTTGACGCCTCCGATTATAGACCCGATTTTCGTAGGACCGTTCAACTATTCTACCGGATGTTTTCGGAACTCCTCTAAATCATCTATCAGGGTAAGCATTTCTGTCTCGATTTCTTCCTTTTTGAAGCATTCGATTATTAGCGACGGAGAAATAGTGACGCCGTATTTATCTTGAAGGTAGCCATTGAGGCTAGCGAGTGTATCTTTTCCGGGTACAACAAGACTTCGTTGTTCCACGTCTCCCCATTTCGCGTCAAATTCAGTCATCAACAGTTCATCGATTGTTGATTCGTCATGACGAGGGGTTTTAGACCTTTCGAATGGGCGACGCCTTGCTAAGTATTTGGCTCCAACCTTATATCGGACGCTATCAGTCAATTTGCTGAGCAATTCGCCAATATTCTCGGTGAGGGCTCCGTTTGACCCTGTCCTTTGATTTCTCTCCGCTATTCTGCGCTCAACTGCGCGTCGAATAGCCGTTGGAACGAGCAGGAAATTCTCCAATTCTTTTCGGTCATGTATGCGCGCCAAGACGCAATATTTCTTCAGTGTCGACATTTCTTTGCTGCATTCTTCATCCGATCTGTAATCTCTATCGAAAATGACACCCGCAACGACCTTAGTGCCGAGGGTTGTTTCTATGCCATGTATAAAATCACGCACCTTAGTCGGGTTGAAACCCTCGACGGGTATCACCGCAAAATCAGAGCGATTTGCAAGTGAATTCCGGTTCAATTTGCGAGCGAAACGAGCGAAAATCTGGAAGTCCTTTCCTTCCACGAACAAAGCCCGCTTAGTTTTCGCTAACTGGGTGAGAATGGGGTTTAAGTTGGAACCCAAAACTTGAAACACTTCTTGGAGCTGCGCCGGGTTCTTGATCCTTCGTCCTGATTGAAATCTCTTGTTGATTACGAGCAGATCATCCGGATCAGTTTCAGTGATTATTTCTGTTGAATGCGTTGCAATCAAAATGTCCGGTCCCAGTGTTTTGAGAAGGCCCAGCAACTGACGTTGCAGATCCGCATGAAGATAGATGTCTGGTTCGTCAATGATGAATAACGAAGAGTTCTTCCCACGTACAATATAAGTCAACATTTGGCACCAGACCTGGAATCCGAAACCTGCCCAAAATATCTCTCGCGGGATTCTGTCCTCAGGACAGAACATTTTAAGCAACGGCTTCTCGTGGATCGAGTCTACGTGTGGCAGATCAATATCCATACCGGGCCATGTAGATCTTACAAGCGCGCGAAACTCATCAAAATCGTCTGGGTAGTGGTACCAGATGTTCCTAAAATTACGGGCTGCCCTGTGAGTCAAAAGGGCAAGTCGCGCAGCCTCCTTTTGATAAAGTTGTTCGTCGTACTCCACCGGTCCCAGTATCGGGGGTGTGCGACAAATTTGTGGGTGACAAGAGCTAACCGAGTGCACGAGCCTCCCAGAATTCTTCCCAGCGTGCGCTGAGTTGGCAGCAGCGCAGGGCGATAATGGCATTGGCACCTCTGACGGTCCAGTGCATGCCGGA
>JAUYJC010000135.1 GCA_030688735.1 Deltaproteobacteria bacterium | reverse complement strand
TCGACGATCTGCGCTTCGGGGACCTTGCGGATTATCTCGCCGTGTTTGAAGATCAAGCCGATACCCTTGCCGCCCGCCACGCCGAGATCGGCGGCCCGCGCTTCACCGGGGCCGTTGACTTCACAGCCCATGACCGCGACGTGGATGTTGAGATTGCTGTAAGGCAGCATTTTTTCTTCGACGGCTTTGGCCAAGGCGACCAGATCGACATCGGCCCGGCCGCAGGAGGGACAGGCGACGAAGGTCAGTCCCTCTTTCTTGAGGCCGAGGGCTTTGAGGATCTCTCTGCCGACGCGTACCTCTTCCACCGGATCGGCGGCAAGGGAAACCCGGATGGTGTCGCCGATGCCTTCGGCGAGCAGCGTGCCGAGCCCGACGGCGGATTTAATCGTGCCGACCGTCGGGGTGCCCGCCTCCGTGACACCGAGATGAAACGGATAATCGACCTTGTCGGCGAGCATGCGGTAGGCTTCGATCATCATCAACGGATCGGAAGCCTTGAGCGAAATCTTGATCTCCGGATAGCCGGCATCTTCGAGTATTCGGATATGGCGCAGCCCGCTCTCTACCATGCCTTCGGCGGTCGGACCATCGTATTTCTGCAACAGGTCTTTTTCCAGGGAACCGGCGTTGACGCCGATGCGAATCGGAATCCGGCGCTCGGAAGCTACTTTGACGACTTCTTCGACGTACTTGCGCGCGCCGATGTTGCCGGGGTTGAGGCGCAAGCCGTCGACGCCCTGCTCAAGCGCGATCAACGCCAGTTTGTAATTGAAGTGGATATCGGCGATGAGCGGAATGCGAATCTTTCTTTTGATCTCGCCCAATTGTTCCGCGGCCTCGCGCACCGGCACCGCGACCCGCACGATATCGCAGCTCGCCGCTTCGAGATCCCAGATCTGCTGCACGGTGGCGCGCACGTCACGGGTGTCGGTCTTGGTCATCGATTGCACGGTGATCGGGGCATCGCCGCCGACCTTAACCTTGCCGAGTTGAATCTGCCTGGTTTTGCGTCGCTCAATCACGGTGACACTATAAAGGACCGCCGCCGGGTGGTCAATCAACGTTCTTAAAGAGTGAGGAGTAAGGAGTTAGGCGAAAGAAAAAAGACTCTTCAGGCTTCTGTGTGAGTAACCTGGCACTCTTACCTTGATTTCGTTCACCACGAAGACCACGAAGGTTTCGGAAATTTTATTCTTAAACTTCGTGCTCTTCGTGTCCTTCGTGGTGATTACTCTTTCACACTAAACCCGGAACAACCATAAAAAAGGAAGATGCCTTGTGTCTTCCCCCCTCACTCGTCACTTGTTTCCTTTGCGGGAGATTTTTCCGCCGCCGCCGTGGGCTCATCTTTCCGCTTGCGGTCTCCTTCGGGGATAATCAGCAGGCGGCGATAGGAACCCTGACCCAGGCTTCTGGTCGTCACCCACGGATCATCCTGAAGCGCGGCGTGAATGATCCGGCGATCGGCGGCGCTCAGCGCATCCACCGTCACGGTCTTGCGTTGCCGTTTGGCCTTTTCCCCCAAGCGCAGGGCCATGTCCTCGAGGGACTTGCGGCGGCGCTCGCGATAGTTCTCGATATCGATCACCAGATGAGGCCCTTCGTTACCCGGCCGCTCACCGGCGATGCGAGTGACAAGATAATGCAGCGCTTCCAGAGTCTGGCCCTTGCGGCCGATCAAGAGCCCACTGTTGTCCGAGCGAACCTCGAGGATAGTTTCACCGCTCTTCTTGTCGCTGAGGGTTTCCACCGTGGCCTTGATCCCCATCAAGCCGAGGATATCCACCAGGGTCGCTTTGGCCTTCTCAGCGATGGCCGATGCTTCGGCGTCGCTGACAGGGGATTCGATCTCGCCGCTGATCGCTTGCGGTTCTTCCGGGTGAAGCCCCTCCGGCAAGCCCGTGGCGCCTTCCAGGTCGTTGGTAGGACGGAATCCCGCGCGAGAGCCCCCGGCCAAGGCCGGGGGTCGAATCGAACGGTCGATGCCGGACTTCGTCAGGGACGCCCGCACGCGCGCTTTCTGCGCGCCGAAACCGAAGATACCTTTCTTCCCCTCCGACAGAATATCGACGGTAATTTTCTCCCGCGCCACTCCTAGGGCCTTGAGCGCGTTTTCAATCGCCTGATCGATGGTATCGCCTTCGGTTTCCACGAAGTCCATATCGCAAACCTCTCTAGGCAACCGCGCTTTCAGACGCTGCGGTTGATCCAGTACTGCTGGCCGATCGAAAGGATATTATTGATCAGCCAGTAGACGGTGAGTCCGGCCGGGAATGACACGAACATGAAAGTGAACACGAGTGGCATTAGCATCATCATCTTTCTTTGATTCGGATCTCCGGCGCTCGGCGTCATCCACTGCTGCAGGAACATGCTCGCGCCCATCAGCAGCGTCAGAATCGGGATCCCTAAATGCCAATCCGCGAAGGTAAAGGGCAGCGCCTCCCAGTCCGGCCGTGACAGATCTTTGATCCACATGAACGGCGCGTGGCGCAGTTCGATGGGCGTGCTCAAAGCGTTGTAGAGTCCGATGAAGACCGGAAACTGGAGCACCATCGGCAGACAACCGCCCAGGGGATTGACCCCGTTACGTCGGTAGAGCTCCATGATTTCTTTATTGAGTTTCTCTTTCTCATTGGCGAACTTTTCTTTGAGCCGCTCCATCTGGGGCTGGAGCTTCTGCATCTTTTTCATCGACACGAAGCTCTTGTGCGTCAGCGGCGCCATGAGAATCTTGATCAGCACCGTCAGCAGGATGATGTCGATGCCGTAACTCGCGGTGAAGCGGTGTGAAAAATGGAGCACGTAGAGCAACGGAATCGAGATTAATCCGAAATAACCGAAGTCGATGGATTTTTCGAGCTGCTTATCCAGCGACTTGAGCGTATCGAGATCTTTGGGGCCGATATAGAGCAAGTAACGACTCGCCGCTCCCGAGTTGACCGCGGGACCGCTGAGCGAGGCGGTCACCGAGGCGCCGGTTTGATGAACTGCAATCTTGTGGTTCGCGCCATTTTCCGGGAGCAGCGCGAAGAAAAAGTAGGTGTGACCGAAGCCGGCCCAGGCAACATCGCCGCTGAACTCATGCGCCTTGTTTGCCTCAGGTGGCGGCTCGCGCTTGATCTTGTTGTCGACCAGCGCGATGAGTCCCTCGAAGGGGGCAGCGGGG
Source organism: Deltaproteobacteria bacterium (assembly GCA_030688735.1). Lineage (GTDB taxonomy): Bacteria > Desulfobacterota > Binatia > UBA9968 > UBA9968 > JACPFE01. The sequence continues at coordinate 30,992 of JAUYJC010000135.1, read as the reverse complement.
TTGGGCACGGTATGATCGCTTTTATCCGTAAACAGGATTTCCAGAGCCCGGGCGGAGTTATCCGCTGCCCTAAGCGAAATCTCCAGTTGAATCGGATACGTCGAACCGGAGAAAGCAAACGACTTGGTGATCACCGACCCGTCGGCTGTTTGCCCTTGAAACACCAAAGTACCCTTGGCGTCTCCCGCGAGCTTTAAATCGCCGCGTTGCACGGCGTAAACCACCGAACCGTCATCCGCCGGCGTCGCCCCCTGCCAGCGTACCCCCAACGGCAACGGCACTCCGCGCGCCGAGGTCACGATGTCGAACGGTGGACTCTGTTCATCCACCGAGCTGCGATAATGCTTTAGCTTGAAACTTTTTAGCCGCGCGCCAAGAGTCGTGAAAACGGCGATGTAGTTGTCGGTCTCAACCCGAACGTCTTTCGCTGACTTGGCGACGGGTAGCTCAACCGGCATAGCTTCGTTCGCGGGTGCCGGTGCGGGCGGCGGGATCGCGGCACGGTCGGCCGCCGCTGGTTTTTCCGCTTCCTTGGTGACCTCAGAGGGAGGTGAAGGCGGAGGTCCGTAATATCGCGTGACCATTTCCTGGTAGATCACAAGGATCAAGATGGAAAGGGCAATCGCTAGCAATGTGCGTTTATCCATAAAAACTTATTTCACGGGATCATAACCGCCGGGGCTCCAGGGATGGCAGCGGCCTAGCCGACGCAAGCCGAGCAGGGTTCCCTTGAAGACGCCGCGTTTCCGTATCGCCTGCGCAGCGTAGACCGAACAGCTAGGGTAAAAGCGACAGGCGCACGGCAAAGCGGGAGATAAGAATTTATGATAGCCCGTTAGAACGATGGCCATCGCTGCGCTGGGAATCCCGGTCATCACTTTTGGCCGCTCCTTTGACTCAAAAGGCTCCTGCCAAGTTCATTTTCGATGAGGCTCAGAGAAAGGCCCGGCGCGCTCTTGCGAGCGATGACCAGGATATCGACTCCGGGAACCCATTCATGACGGCGACGGCGAAAGAATTCCCGCACCAGCCGTTTGATCCGATTGCGCACGACCGAGTTGCCCACCTTGCCGCTGACGGTAATACCCAGTCTCGCTTTGCCCTTATCGTTGGCTTTACTGATAACCAGAAAATTTGCGGTGTGAATCTTCCTGCCGGTGCGCGAGACCTTCAAGAATTCGGGTCGTTTCCTCAGGCGGGCTGTTTTCGGAAAATCCTCGGCGCCTTTAGCTGGCATCCCTCACTCTTAGGTTCGCGCCCGCTTTGGCGGCACGCTAACCGTGAGCCTTTTCCGCCCCTTGGCCCGCCGCCGCCTGAGCACGTTGCGGCCCCCGGGTGTCGCCATGCGGGTAAGAAATCCATGGGTCCTTTTCCGTCGAATGTTGCTTGGTTGATAGGTTCGTTTCATCTGAGTTCCGCTCCCTTTATCGCACTACTCTGCCGAATGGTCATATCAATCATAGAGTACCGGCGAAGTCAATTTAACCTCAATTCCGCAGTTGCACATGAGCGCGGGGTAAACCTGGAGCAGCGAAGACACCCAGGCGTGCTGTTTCAGAGTCTTTTCCGCCCCCTTGGCACATTGCCTTATGGGTCTGACATGATTCGGACAGCCGCGAGATCTGCCCTGAGCTCAGAGGTAGAAAAGCATTGTCTTCGTCGCGGAAGGTTTGCCCCTCGCTCAAATGGTCGCTTGCCCACTGCGGAATCCGGGTCTACCGCACCTCCGCCTTGAGCGAGCGCTGCATCAAGTCGCGCACCGCCTCAGCGGGCTTTTTCCCCTGGTAAAGCACCTGATCCATCTGCTCCACGATCGGCATTTCCACGCCCAATCGCAGCGCCAGCGAATGGACCGAGCGAGCGTTGCGAACCCCTTCGGCGACCGTTCGCGTGCCCGAGGTAATCTCCTGAAGGTTTTTCCCCTGAGCGATCTGTAACCCGACCCTTCGATTCCGGCTCAAATCTCCGGTGCAAGTCAGAATCAAGTCGCCCAAACCGGGGAGACCGGCAAGCGTTATCGAGTCGGCACCCATGCGCACCGCCAGTCGGGTCATTTCAGCCAGCCCACGGGTGATCAACGCTGCCCGCGCGTTTTGCCCCAGTCCCAGCCCATCGCTGATCCCGGCGGCGATGGCGATGACGTTCTTCACCACCCCGCCGAGTTGCACGCCGATCACGTCCTTCGAAGTATAAACTCTGAAGCTTTGAGTGCTTAAGATTTGTTGAACAGCCGCCGCGACCGCCTCGGCATGAGCCGCAACGGTCAACGCCGTCGGCAGCCCGCGCGCGACATCGGCGGCGAAGCTCGGGCCCGATAAAAAAGCGTGGCGTGCCCGGCGCTCGGCGCCGAAGATATCAGCCAGCACCTCGCCCGCGGTCTTAAGACTCTCTTCCTCCAATCCTTTGGTGCCGCAAACGATCGTTGTCTCAGGAGCTACCCGCGAAACGGTTTGCGCCATTACCTCGCGTAGCGTATGCGACGGCACCACGCAAAGCAGCAAAGACTTGCCGGCAACTGCTTCTTCCAGCGCGGCGGTTACTCGAACTTGAGCGGGCAAAGTAACGCCCGGCAGGTAGCTGGAACTTTCTCGTATCTCTCTGAGGTCCCGGCAGGTATCGGCGCCATGACACCACAGCGTAATCTGCTCCCCTTTGTCGGCCAGCAGCTTGGCCAGAGCAATGCCCCAGCCGCCGGCGCCGATAATCCCTATGTCCACACCCACGAGCGTTTACCTATGAACATGCTGCGCGGCAAGGCGAGCGCAACTTTAGCATACCGCAATTGCGATTATCCTTGCGGGCTGGGACCATTTTCTCCCTGGTTCTCTTCCTCTACCTCTTCCTCTTTTTCGGCGAGCCGCGCCAGCGAGACCACCCGCTCCCCTTCTTCGAGTTCGATGAGGCGCACGCCCTGCGTGTTGCGGCCGATGACGCGAATGTCTTTGATGCGCATACGAATGATCTTCCCGGCGTTGGTCACGAGCATCAGCTGGTCGTCTTGGGTCACCTGTTGGACGCCCACTACGCGGCCGGTCTTGTCGCTGGTCTTCATGGTGATGATGCCCTTGCCGCCGCGCGAGGTGATGCGGTATTCACCCACTTCCGTGCGCTTGCCGAGCCCGCATTCGGCCACCGTGAGGATGTCGAAGCCGAGGGTGAGAATCTCCATGCTGACCACAACGTCGCCTTCGTCGAGACGCATGCCGACGACTCCGTAGGTGCCGCGTCCGGTGGAACGAACCTGTTCCTCTTTGAATCGGATCGACTGCCCGCCGGCCGTGGACAGAATGATCTCCTGTTGACCGTCGGTCAGGCGCACGCCGATCACTTCGTCGCCGTCTTCCAAGCCGATGGCACGAATGCCGCTGGGGCGCGGATGGGCATACAGCATCAGTTCGGTTTTTTTGACCAAGCCTTTTTTAGTGGCGAAAATAATGTAGCGCCCTTCCTGAAATTCGCGCACCGAGAGAAAAGCCGAAACCCTTTCACCAGCCTCGAGATTGAGCAGATTGACGATCGGTTTGCCGCGCGCGGCCCGGCTCGCCTGCGGCAGCTCGTGCACTTTGATCCAATAAACCTTGCCGATGGTCGTAAAAAACAGGATGTAAGAGTGCATCGAGGCGATAAACAGCGACTCGACGAAATCCTCGTCTTTGGTCGTCGTACCCACCTTGCCTTTGCCGCCGCGCCGCTGCGCGCGGTATAGAGTTACCGGATTGCGCTTGATATAGCCGTCGTGAGAAATCGTCACCGCCATGTCTTCGTCGACGATCATGTCTTCGATGGAAATATCTTCCGAGCGGTCGACGATCCGCGTGCGCCGCTCGTCGCCGTAGTTCTTCTTAATCTCTTTGAGTTCCGCGACGATGAGCCTGTAGATTTCACTTTCGTTGGCGAGAATGGCTCGGAGCTTGGCGATCAATTCCACAGTCTCGCGATACTCTTCCATGATCTTGTCGCGCTCCAAGCCGGTCAAGCGCTGCAAGCGCAAATCCAAAATCGCCTGGGCTTGAATCTCGCTCAGCCCGAAGTTCGACATTAAGCCGTCTTTGGCGACCCGCGGATCCTGGGAATTACGAATCAGGGTGATCACCGCGTCGAGATTGTCGAGGGCGATGCGATAGCCTTCTAAGATATGCAGCCGCTCTTCGGCTTTGCGCAGATCGTAGGCGGTGCGCCGGGTCACCACTTCTTTGCGGTGATCGAGAAAGCATTTCAGTGCTTCTTTGAGATTGAGCAGCTTGGGCTTGCCGTCGACGATGGCCAGCATATTCATGCCAAACGAGTCTTGCAGCTGGGTATGCTTGTGCAACTGATTGATGACGATCTCGGCCATGGCATCGCGTTTGAGTTCGATGACGATGCGCATGCCCTCACGGTCCGATTCGTCGCGCAGGTCGCCGATGCCTTCGATCTTTTTCTCGTTGACCAGCGCGGCGATTTGCTCGATCAGCCGTTTTTTGTTGACCTGGTAGGGTATTTCGCTGATGATAATCTGCTCTTTGCCCGTGCGCTTGACCGTCTCAGTGAAGGCTTTGCCGCGCATCTGCACGATGCCCTTGCCTTCATGATAAGCCTGAATAATCGGATCTCTGCCGTGAATAAAACCACCGGTGGGAAAGTCCGGACCGGGAATAAACTTCATTAATTGTTTGATCGTAATCTCGGGGTTGTCGATGGTCGCGATCAAGGCGTCGATCACTTCACTCAAATTGTGCGGCGGGATATTGGTCGCCATGCCGACCGCGATGCCCGCCGAGCCGTTGATCAGCAGGTTGGGAATTCTCGACGGTAAAACCGAGGGTTCCCTGAGCGAGTCGTCGTAGTTCGGAACGAAGTCGACCGTCTCTTTTTCGATGTCGGCGAGCATCTCCTCGGCCAGCTGCGTCATGCGAATTTCGGTATAACGCATCGCCGCTGGATTATCGCCATCGATAGAGCCGAAGTTGCCCTGGCCGTCAACCAGCGGGTAGCGCAGGTTAAAGTCCTGCGCCATGCGCACAATCGTATCGTAGATCGCCGTGTCGCCATGGGGATGATACTTACCCATGATATCGCCGACCAGACGGGCCGATTTCCTATACGGCTTCTCGGAGCTGTTGCCGGCGTCGTACATGGCGTAAAGCACGCGCCGGTGCACCGGCTTCAGCCCATCGCGCACGTCGGGTAGCGCGCGGCTGATGATGACGCTCATGGCGTAGTCCATGAAGGACTGACGCATCTCGTCTTCGATATAGACGGGAACTTTCTGCGATTTTAACGTAGCTTCCATAATCGGTCGTTCAAACCGTTCAAGCGGTTCAAGCGGTTCAAAACGTCTTAAGCGGCTCGAAGGAGTTGCGCGTTTTGAACGCTTCCGTGGTTAGATGTCGAGATTCTTGACCGTCAGCGCGTGCTCTTCGATAAACTTGCGCCGCGGCTCGACTTCGTCGCCCATCAGCGTCGAGAAGATATCGTTGGCTTCCACCGCGTCTTCGACGCGCACTTGGAGCAGCACGCGGGTCTCGGGGGTCATGGTCGTCTCCCAAAGCTGGCCCGGGTTCATCTCACCGAGCCCTTTGTAGCGCTGAATGTATTGTCCCTTCTTGCCGCCTTCGAGTATGTAGCTCGCCAGCGTGCTGAAAGAACGCAGGGTTTCTTTGTGTTCGCCGTTCTCAACCGCGTAGGGAGGAGCGCCCGGGCTCATGAGTTCGCCGAATAGACGCTTGAACTCCTTGAATTCGACGCTGGTTAGAAACTCCCGGTCGATGACGGTGTGGAGCCCGGTGCCGTTCGAACGCGTGGAGCACATTAGTTTGAAGCAGCCATGTTCGGGGTCTTCCTGGCGCTCGCAGTTCAGCGGGGCCTCTTCTGGCGCCACCAAGTTGACATAAGAAATCAAGCGGGCCTGAAATTGTTCGAGGGCGTTTTTGTCCTTGAGCGTTTCTTCGTTGAAATCCGGCTCGAGCAACAGCGCTTCGAGAATCGTGCGGCTCCTTCTTTTTCTCACCGAGAGGGTCATCAACCTCTCCCAGCGCAGCACTTTCTTGATAAAGGCTTGCAGCGGTTGTCCCACCAGGCCATGACCATTGGTCGATGTCCGCACCCGGATGTCCTCGGTGCCGATCTCGATCAGGTAATCCTCCAAGCCGGTTTCATCCTTGATATAGCGCTCTTGCTTGCCGCGTTTGACTTTATAGAGGGGCGGTTGCGCGATGAAAAGGTGGCCCTTCTCCACCAGATCGGGCATCTGCCGGTAGAAGAACGTCAGCAGCAACGTGCGAATATGGGAGCCGTCGACGTCAGCGTCGGTCATAATGATGATGGAGTGGTAGCGCAGCTTCGCTTCATCGTAATCTTCCTTGACGCCGGTTCCGAGCGCCATAATCATCAGGCGAATCTCTTGGGACGAGAGCATTTTATCGAAGCGCGCCTTCTCGACGTTAAGAATTTTTCCTTTGAGCGGCAGGATCGCTTGATTGCGCCGGTCGCGGCCCTGTTTGGCCGAGCCGCCGGCGGAATCGCCCTCGACCAGGTAGATTTCACTCAAAGCCGGGTCGCGCTCTTGGCAATCGGCCAATTTGCCGGGTAAAGAGCCGGAATCCAAGGCACCTTTGCGGCGCGCCAGGTCCTTGGCTTTGCGCGTCGCTTCGCGCACCCGCGCCGCTTCGACGCCTTTCACTATGATTTTTTTGGCGTCGGTCGGATGCTCGCTCAGATAGCTGCCGAACTTCTCGTTGACCAAAGCTTCGACGATGCCCTTGACCTCGCTGTTACCCAGCTTGGTTTTGGTCTGCCCCTCGAATTGCGGCTCAGGCACCTTCACGCTGATCACCGCCGTCAGTCCCTCGCGCACATCCTCGCCTTGGAGGTTCTCCTCGTCTTTCTTGAGCTGCCCGTTGTTGACCGCGTAGCTATTGATGGTGCGGGTTAGCGCGGAGCGAAAACCGATTAGATGCGTGCCACCCTCGATGGTGTTGATGTTGTTGGCGAAGGCGAAGACGTTCTCCGTGTAGCCATCGTTCCATTGCATCGCGATCTCTACCCCGACGCCGTCTTTTTCTCCCTCGAAGTAGACGACTTTGGGATGAACTGCGGTTTTGGCGCGGTTCAAATGCTCGACGAAAGATACCAGACCGCCCTTATAGAAAAACTCATGTTTTTTCTGGCTGCGTTCGTCTTCGATGGTGATTTTGACACCGCGGTTCAGGAAGGCGAGTTCCCGTAGTCTTTGAGAAAGAAGGTCGAAGCTGTATTCGGTGATCTCGAAAATGTTGCCGTCGGGTTTAAAGGTCACCCGCGTGCCGCGCTCCTTCGACGTCCCGACTTCCTTCAATGGCGCCTGCGGATCACCCCGTTTGTACGACTGTTGATAGACCTTGCCGTCGCGCTTGATCTCGACTTCCAAGCTTTCGGACAAGGCGTTGACCACCGAGACGCCGACGCCGTGGAGCCCGCCGGAGACTTTGTAAGAATTCTTGTCGAACTTGCCGCCGGCGTGGAGTTTCGTCAGCACGACTTCGGCCGCGGAAATTTTTTCGGTGGAGTGAATATCGACGGGAATGCCCCGGCCGTTGTCCACGACCGTGACGCTGTTGTCGATGTGGATGGTAATATCGATCTTGTCACAGTGGCCCGCCAAGGCTTCATCGATGGAGTTGTCGACAACCTCGAACACCAGGTGATGGAGACCCCGCTCAGCGGTGTCTCCGATGTACATCCCTGGCCGTTTTCTGACCGCCTCCAACCCTTCCAAAACTTTAATGTTATCGGCATTATATTCGGCGTGAGGCGAGGCGTTTGATTCAGCCATATTTGACCAATCGTGAGTTGGAAATTTTCGCTGTAAATTTAGAGAGTTAGATTGTTTTGTGAACTGGTTAAATAGTATCGGAAAACGTTTCAGAAGTAAAGCGATAAAATCGCCCTTACCGGGTCCGTTTCGGTTGAAAAACATGCCTTGATTGCCTGTTAACGGCTCAGCACGGGTCACAGATTTATGTGCCGGCGATATTGACAGATGCCTTGCGCTAGGCGAAAAGGAATGCGATGAAAAGCGTATTGGCCGCGTTCAAGTTTCTCGCGGTTAGCGGGCGTTTCGATGAAGCTAAGAGCAGGCGTGAATCGCCGACGTTGGCAGCGCTGTTCTTTCCGCTGGTGGGTCTGGTTATAGGTCTCGGCTTGGTTATTGTGAACCGAGCCTTCGAGCCTCATCTCGAATCCGAGCTGCTCGCGGTGGTGTTGACCGCGACGATGCTCCTCATTACTCGCGCGATGCACTTGGATGGAACGCTGCAAACTTTTGAGACCCTGACTTACGGACCCGCCTTCGGTGAATCAGCTCGACCGACCCACGTGCAAGGTTGGCTCGTGGTTCTGTTCGTGGTGCTCCTCAAGATCCGGGCCATCGAGGTCATCGGCGACACGCGGACCTTGAGTCTCCTTCTCACTCCGGTCCTCGCGCGCTGGTCGCTGGTGATTTTTCTCTACGGCGCCGCTTCGGTCGCTGAGGACTCTGTCGCGGCGGTGGCGCGAAACGTCAAGGGATGGCATCTGCTGGTGACGACAACGGCAACGCTGATGTTTGCCGTTTATCTGGTGGGACGTGTGGGACTCTGGATCGCCTTATGCCTTTCGCTCTTTTCACTCCTGAGCCGCAGTTACCTCCGCTCGCGCCACGGCGCTTACACTTACGATAACCTCGGGGCGCTCATAGAACTGAGCGAGACGTTGAGCCTTGTGCTTTTCGCGTCCCTTTAAAACATCGCGATCCGTGGTTTGATGTCATGGAACTATTTAAACCACTCGCGCCGGTCATCCCGGTCTTCTTTCTCATCGCCGTCGGCTTTGTCTTCGCCCACTGGAAAAAAATCAGCCTGGCGCCGCTCACCGAACTGATCGTCTATCTGGGAACGCCGTCGCTCGTCTTTACCTCCCTCGCCGGCAAGCCGCTCATCGCGACCGACATCGCGGTGCTGTTCGCCGGAACCGTCGGCATGTTCGCCGCCGTGGGATTGCTCATCCGGCTGTACTTTTTCTCATTCCACTTTCGTTCGCGCGGCTTTGCGATGCCAGCCTTGTTTATGAACGCCGGCAACATGGGTCTGCCCTTGGCGCTGTTCGCCTTCGGCCAGCCCGGCATGCAGCGGGCGACCCTGCTCTTCGTTATCATTACTTCGTTTCAATACTCCCTCGGCATTTACATTCTCAGTGGGGGCGCCAACTGGAAAGAAATCTTTCGCCTGCCGTTGCTCTACGCCACGATCGCGGGGTTATCGTTCAATGTAGGTCACATAGAAATTCCCGAACCGCTCTTCCAGCCGCTTGCGCTGCTCGGCCAATCGACGCTGCCGTTAATGCTTGTGGGGCTTGGATATCGCCTGCATAATTTTCAGTCTCTCCAATGGGGTCATGCGCTCGGCGGCGCGCTACTTCGAATCTTCGGTGGATTCGCCGCCGCCTGGCTCGCGGTTCAGTTAATCGGCGCCGAAGGCGTCAACCGCCAGGTGTTACTCCTTTACGGCGCTCTCCCGGCCGCGGTTATCAATTTCGTGCTCACCGAAAAATATGGCCAGGACCCGCAATTGGCGGCATCGATCGTCGTCCTCAGCACTTTCCTTTCCGTCTTCACGATTCCCATGGTGCTTTGGCTGATCCTTTAGCCGCTGAATGAGATTTCAAAAAAGGTTCTTGACAGATTTCATTTCCCGTTGTAAGTTTCCCCCCGATCCGTTAGCGGCTCCAGGTGACAGGGAACACCGGTGCAAACCCGGGGCGGTCCCGCCACTGTGATGGCTACGAAAGCCGTAATCAAGCCACTGTCAGCCTCAGGCTGACGGGAAGGCGCGGCGAGTAGGAATAAAGCCTAAGCCAGGAAACCTGCCTGGAGTCTATTCAACCGGCCTCTCCGGAAGAGAGAGAAAGGTCGTCCTATCTTTCTCGGCATCTCCATCGAGGCCACGGGTTCGAAATCATGAAGCTGGCCTCATTCATCGTCCTTTCCGCTTCGTTGCACGGGGTGGCGCTTGTCTTGCCGATTTCCTTTCCCGCCTTGAGCGGCGAACCGTTGGCGCCGGTGATAGTCGTCACTCTTGAAGAAGCTGGCGGCGCGCTCGGCAAAGACGGCGAAGTTGAAAACGCAGCGCGCGGGTCTACACCCCGTGCCGCGGCGAAACAAAATACCTCGAACCAGCAAATCACCGAGCTTGCCAAGGTCATCCCACCCAACGCCACGACACCGTCCGCGCAGGATTCTGTGACCGTTAACGAAGGATTGGAGGTCGTGACGACGACCGATTCCGTTTCCGTTGCGACCGGCACACCGGCTCCCAGCGGAATGGGCGACGGCGGAAATGGCGCCGGGGGAACGGGGGATTCGGATACAGGGTCGGGCATGGGAAGCGGGAATGGCATCGCTAAGAGCGCCGGGCAGTACACCCAAGCACGCACCAACGAGGCACCGAAGCCGAAATATCCGGACACGGCCCGCCGCGATGGTAAGGAGGGCCGGGTACTGCTGCGCGTCCTGGTGAATGAGGAAGGGCGCTCCGCCTTCGTCGAAGTGAATCGAAGTTCCGGCGCCGAAGTCTTGGATCAGGCCGCCGTGGAAGCGATCAAGCACTGGCGCTTCGCCCCGGCCCGCGTCGGTGAGAAGCCGGTAGACAGCTGGGTTCGGATTCCGATCGATTTTCGGCTTACGGACGTAGGAGATTAATCCTAACCTTATGGAGGTATAGCGAGCACAATTATCGGCTGCAGACGGATGTAAGGGAAAGGGGTGACTCCCCTCCACTCCAGCTCCACTCCCATTTTCGATTTTGGATTTTAGATTGGGCCCCTAATCTAATATCGGCTCAGCCTAAGGCTGATCAGTCCTTTGGCTGAAATCCAAAATCCAAAATTGGGAGGGGGGAGAGGTGGTGGAAGGAAATTCCCCTGCTGCCCCGCAACTGTAAGGGCCACGAAAGCCGCAGTAGAGCCACTGCTCAGGAGAATTTTTGATTTCGGATTGGGGATTTCGGATTTAATCCAAAATCGAAAATCTAACATCGGAAATCGCTTCGGGTGGGAAGGCGCGGCGAGTAGAGAAAATCGTGATCGTGTTCGTATTTACGAGCACGAAAAACGAGCACGATCACGCATCCAAGCCCAAGCCAGGAGACCTATCCGATCTGCCTAAACATTCCCCCTTCGCGGGAAAAGGAGGGTTTCATGCAGTTTCGGCTTTTCGGAACATTACTATTTCTTTTTTTCACCTCATCCATTCACGGCGCTGAGCCACCGCGAGAAGACACGTTAGACCCCATCGTCGTCACTGACACGCGTCTCCGCGATATCGAACAGCCGGCGAACCGCGTGCCGGGCAAAGTTATCGTCGTCACAGCGGATGAAATTCAAAAGCTTGGCGCCAAGACCGTGCAAGAAGTCTTGCAATATCAAACCGGCATCATGCTCTACGACGGCGTCGGTAACGAGTTTCAGCAGACCGTCGACATGCGAGGGTTCAACGCCCAACCGGTTACGGCAACCAGCGTCTTCGTCGACGGCGTCCGAGTCAATGAGCCCGATTTCAATACGATCAATTTTGATCTAATACCGATCGAAGACATCGAACGAATCGAGATTCTGCCTGGAACCGCAACCGTATTCGGCCGCAACGCCCTCGCCGGTGTAATCAATATAACGACCAAGCGTGGGCGCAGGGACCGGCCGCATTTTGGCGTTAACATCGGCGGCGGCAGCTATGGACGCCAAAGATATTCCTTCAACACGGATGGGCCGCTGCCGATCTCGAACTTTGATTACTATTTCGGCGTCACCCGAGAGTTGACCAATGGCTATCGAGAGGAATTTGGCTCGCGGCACGCCGGCGCAACAATCACGCGTCTGCTCGCAAAACTCGGTTATCGGCTCGGGGACGACACCGACGCTAGCGTCGCCTATACTCGCGTGCTGGATAATATCAGTCAGGCGGGCTCGTTGCCGGCTAGTCGCTTACGGGTAGATAGGAATGATAATTTGACTCCGGGCGATCAGTCGAAAGACAACCTCCACCAAGTCGCACTTAATCTAAAACAAAAACTTCCGGCGGGTTTCTCGGTGGCACTGAACGGATTCTTCCGACGCAACGATATCGAGTTCTTCAATCGCGGGTTGAGAAGTGAATCGACGCTGAACACGGAGACGAGGTCCGGCGGCACGACGATACAGGCGAGCCACGAGGGCGCCATCCTGAGTAAGAAGAATCTCTTGACGCTTGGTTTCGAGTACGCCCGCAACAATTTTGACTCGGCCAACTCTGGGATCTTTCTACCCTCTTTCACGTTCCGCAATATGCGCTCCACCAAAGAAGATGTCGCAGGTATCTTTCTCACCGATAGTTTTCATCTGTTCGAATCATTGGTCGTCAACGGCGGCTTCCGTTACGACTGGGATCGTCTTGACTTCACTGACGAGATCGATCCAACACTGAGCGGAATCAAGACCTACCATCGCGTCAGTCCCAAGGCCGGATTGGTCTACACCCCAATTAAAAATCTTAGCTTTTCGTTTAGTTACTCTGAGGGGGTGCGAATTCCAACGGTCGACGAACTATTCGCACAGGGACCGTTCGGTTCCAATCCGGACTTGAAAGCCATGACGAGCCGTAATTTCGAGCTTGGCGCCAAAGCACAGCTGCAAGATTGGCTCGACGCGTCGCTGGCGCTCTTTTACACGCCGGTGCGTGACGAGATTCTCTTCATCGTCACCGACCCGATTTTCTTTTTCGGACGCAATGAGAACATAGCCCGCACCTTGCGCCGCGGCATCGAACTCTCTCTAAAAGCCCGCTACCAAAAGTGGCTCGATGTCTTCGTCAATTACACCGCCATGAAAGCCACGTTTGAAACCGATGTCTTACTCTTTTCCGGCCAGGTGAGAAAAGGTGACGAGCTGCCACTCGTGCCGCGCCATCGTGTCGGCGTAGGCGTCAACACCTACCCCATCGAAGGCCTGACCGTTTCGCTTTTCGGTAATTATGTTGGCTCGCAATTTATGCAGAGCGACGAGCCCAATCAAGCTAAGAAAGTCGCTGACTATTTCGTAGTCAACAGCCGTATCGCTTATCAGTGGAAACAGTGGACGGGATATGTCAACTTCAACAACCTAACCAACCGAAGGTATTCGACTTCCGGTATATTGGTCAACGAACCGTTTCGCGTCCCCGCGCCAGGATTCAACGCCTTTGCCGGGCTGTCGTTTCGTTATTAGGCATTTCATGAGCGTGTACCCCGAGGCTCTGATCAATCCCCGGTGTCCTGTGAGCAGGTAAGCTGACCATGACGAAGCGCCCATTTCGACGGTTGAGCGATAGTAACCGCATTTTCGCGATCTATGCGTTGGCGATGTTGCTGCAGTCTCCGCCGATTGGATTGGCCGGCGAGCGAATCATCATTGATGATCTGGGGATCAAAGTTGCAGTCAAAAACAGCGTCCGCAGGGTCGTCTCGTTGGTGCCGACGAACTCGGAGATGGTGTGTTTATTGGATTGCGAAAGGTTAAAAGGGGGAACTCGCTACGATCGTTTCCCCGAAGCGTTGGCAAAGAAAGTTCAACTGAAACAGGTTGAGATCATCGGCGGCGGGTTTGACGCGAATCTCGAGAAAATCGTCCAACTCCAACCCGACCTGATACTCACAAACGGTCCCACGCAGCAGCGCTTCGCCGTGCCGCTGAAAAACATGGGCTACGCGACGCTGAGCCTCTGGCCGCGCGACTTGGCAGGGCTCAAACGAGATTTCGCACTTCTTGGCGAACTACTGGAGCAAGAAAGAAAAGCCGGGAGGATAATCGACGAGATGGAACGGAGGTTCACGAAAATTACGGCCAGGGCGAAAGACAAGGCGAAGAAACGCGTTTATCTGCAAATGTGGACCGATCCACTGATCACCGTCGGTAAATCGTCTTTCCCGGACTGGCTCGTCGCTGCGGCGGGAGGGATCAATGTATTCGGCGACCTGCCTTTTGATTCGGCGCAGATCAGTTTGGAATCGCTCATCCAACGCGATCCCGAGGTGCTGATTTTTCTCGCCGTGCAAAAACCGTTTGTGAAAACGCTCGCGCAGCGCCCCGGCTGGTCGTCGATCCGCGGTGTGCGTAATTCGCATTTTTGTTTCATCGACGAGGCTGATATCAGACGCAGCGTCGAATTTTTAAATGGCCTGGCAAAGATTCAGGACTGCCTATTCGGTGACAGGCACATGAAACACACATTTTTAACGGAGACAAAGTGAGTCGCAAGAGTTGGAATTGTTTGCTCATCAGCGTTTCTTTGTTGGTTGCCTTCTCCCTCGCGCTCAGCATCGGACCGGTGCGAATCTCTCTATTCGAGATGTCCGCCACCGACAAGGTGATTCTATTTAACTTGAGACTGCCGCGCATCCTCTCGGCGTTTCTCGTCGGTGGCGGCTTGGCGCTGGCGGGGGCGATCTTCCAAGGTCTTTTCCGCAATCCCATCGCCGACAGCTATCTGCTCGGCGTCTCCTCGGGCGCCTCCCTGGGCGCCGCCGCGGCGATTGTTTTTCAGCTCGCCTCGCCTTTGGCCCAGTTTGCGGCGGTAAGTGTCTTCGCCTTCATTGGATCGCTCGCGGCGCTCGCGTTGGTATTTTATTTTGGCCACCGCAGCGGCGGTTTTTCCATTTTCCGCCTGCTTCTCGCCGGCCTGGGCGTCGGCCTGTTTCTGTCCTCGCTGGTCGCCATACTCATGCTTCTGGCCGGAGAGGAGCTTAAAGCGCTGATTTTTTTCTTTCTCGGCGGTTTTTCCAGTTCGAACTGGGATACCACCTGGATCTCCCTCGCGTGCATACCCTTGGCGTTTCTGACCGCCTGCCAATTTGCTCCCGAACTCAATGTCCTCTTGCTCGGAGAGGAGACGGCCCAGAGCAGCGGCATTCGCACGGGCCGGATTCAGTTGCTGTACGCGGTGCTTGCGGCCTTGCTGACTTCGATCTCGGTCTCGGTGGCGGGCTTGATCGGTTTTGTCGGTTTGATCGTGCCCCATATGATCCGCTTGATCTACGGTGCCGATCACCGGACTTTGTTTCCCCTGACGTTTTTCTCTGGAGGCGTATTTCTCGTGCTGTGCGACACCGCGGCGCGCACGATCATCGCCCCAGCCGAGCTGCCCGTGGGCATCGTGACCTCGCTGGTCGGCGTGCCGATATTTCTTTATTTGATCCGGAAAGATGCCGGCGACTACGGTTTTTAACATGGAACCACCAACCGCCATCGAGACGCGCGGCGTGTCTTTCGCGTATGCGAATGGACTTGCGTTGACCGACATCACGTTCGCCATCGGCGAAGCCGAACTGGTGGCGTTGATCGGCCCCAACGGCTCCGGCAAGACGACGCTGTTGAAGATAATACTCGGGTTTTTGCGGCCGAGCTCTGGCACGGTAGCGCTCTATAACCAACCGCTGTCGTCCTTCGCACCGAAAGAACTGGCGAAACAAATCGCCTATGTTTCGCAGCAGCCGGTGTCAAGTTTTCCGCTCACTGTGTTTGAATTGGTGGCCTTGGGACGATACCCCCACTCCTCCCGCTTCGGATCATCAAGCGCGGACCTGCTGGCCGTTGAAGCGGCCCTGAATCACACCGATGCCAAACATCTCGGCGCGCGAAATTTCACCACGCTCAGCGGCGGCGAACAGCAGAAGGTTTTGATCGCCCGGGCACTGGCCCAAACGGCGCGAATTCTGCTGCTCGACGAACCGACGTTACACCTCGATCTGTACTATCAGCTGCAAATTCTGGCTGCTTTAAAGCGACTTTGCGTCGAGCAGCGCGTCACAGTCATCACGGTCTTGCATGATGTCAACCTGGTTTCGCTATTTGCCGATAAGGCGTTGCTGCTGAGCGCTGGTACGCTCCGAGCTTTCGGCCCTGTCTCCGAGGTCGTCAATGAAACCAACATCAGAGAAATATTGGACGTAGACATGAAGGCGACCGAAGACGGCGAGACCGGCGCGCGCTATTTTGTGCCGCGCGATCCGCTCAACTCAAGGCGCGTTCGCAAGTGAAAAATATCTCGCGCGCCGAAATCAATAAACAATCAAGTCTGAACGTAGCGCCATGCCAGCCAAAGCCATGGGGGTCCAAGGGACCGGCTCATTCGTCGGAAACAGAGATTATCTTCGCTCCGGCCGATTGGCTGTTTTTACGCAGTATCAGTAGGATCGGCTGGCCGAGCTTGTGCCGAGCAGTTTGGATATGGCCCCGATCTTCCGCCCGCTTGAACACAGCTAAGACGGTCGATTCGCCTTTCTATACCCCAACGTGTCCTGGGCGATGATCATCTTCTGCACGTTCGAGGAGCCCTCGACGATTTGGTAGGACTTGGCGTCGCAGAAACAGCAATTCATCAGACCTTAGCGGCGCTACTGAGTTGCCGTGCCCATGGTATTGAGAAGACGCTCTACGTCACGGTAGCACTTGTCGAACGAAGAGCACCGTTGCCGCGCAAGGTTTAAGTCAAATTTTTCGGCAAACGTAACTTGATCATCTACCGCCAGATATCTGCGGCCTCGTATCATATTCTGGGTAAGATGTTCTTTTGCCCCTCTGATGCCTTCCGGATTTGGAGGCGCCGTCGCATTTTCTGCGATGCCATTGACTCGTCGGAGAGACTCTTTAGAGCCAAGGAACCAGCATTCAAATTCCCGATGGGCCAGGACTATCGAAACCGGCATCTGTGTCGCTTCCTTTGCTCTGTTCAAAAGCTGAACACCAAGCTCGGCGGGGCAATCGTCGTCAGAATCGATAAGCACCATGATCCCGCCTACCTCGGCCCGATCCCGTATCGTCTGACTGATGGCCCGTTCCAGCTCGCCAGGTTTGACGATGCGGTTCCGCTTAACCCGAAATGGTCGGGCAACCTGAACGTCAGAGACTCCCAGCTGAGCAAAGATACGTCTCAAAAGGAGAGGAACCGATTCAACTTCAGCGTGGCCTTCTACAATGGTGGCGAGAGCAAAACTCATGGCTCGTTCGGTCTTCCTAAATTTGGAGCCCCGAACAAACTTAACTGTTGCGCGGCCTCCTCTGCCGCCTTGAGATCCGGAGCTAATTCTCCCGAGCGTAGCAATTCTCCAGGAGTGTATAAGCGCTCCCTGATTGCGTCGCGGCCAGCTTGGGATACAGGAGCGATCAAGGTCCGACCATGTTCCATCGTGACAACGCGGATCTGGGTATCAGTCAACTCCTTGTAATCGAGAATATCTGGGCTATGAGATGTCAGTAGAACCTGCCTTTCGTTGGCCGCGTCCATGAGAACTTCAACAACAACTTCCGCGACTGCTGGATTAACTGTGGCCTCCGGTTCCTTCGCCGCGACGACGGAATAGGGTCCGGGCTGATAGACCGCCAGAAGTAGACCAAGCACCCGTAGGGTCCCATCGGACATGTTCAACGCATCAAAAGTCCAGAGATCCTCCAGCCCAACATCCTGCTTGAACTGAAGTGTCTCTTTCTGACCGATAGCTCTGTACTCAACTTTCTTTATTCCATCGACGACTTTCGACAAGAGCCTGCAAACACGATCATAGTGCCCATTGCCTTGAGCTTCCTCCTGCAGTCTCTTTAGCACCGCGGCTGCGTTGCTCCCATCGCGTTTGAGAAAGTCGCCGGCATCAGGTTCTTGCAGTTCTCTGAGCCGAACCGGAACAATGGAATAAAAACGCATTGAAGTCAGGAAGTCATAGACCGGCCTGAACTCATCAGTTGCAGATGCAGCATAAAGAGCGAGGCGGTCCGGAGCAACTTTTGGTCTGATCCCCGGTATTTCGATTGTGAACTTCCCGTCTTGGACGTCGAAAGAGTGACTTTCTCCGAAGACCTTTTGGACGACACAGCGTTCCCGAGCCACACTAAATTTTTCCCTAGGTTTTGCTGCTATCTCGAAAGAGTAATCCGCATAAAGGTCATCCAGGAGTTTCAGTATCAAGCGAATTCCGATGTGCGTGGGATGCCCGGCAGATCTGCGCCGTACCGCGGCAATTCCGCCGCGATTTTTGAAAGCCATCTCTATAGATTCCGAAAGACATTCCTGGACAAAGGCGAGTGCATCGATGAAGTTGCTCTTCCCAGAACCATTAGGTCCAACGAAAACCGTAAACGAGCCGAGATTAACCGAAATTTGTGCGATGCTTTTGTAGTTTCGGATTTGGACCTGCTGAACACAGGGAATCATAAATGTCTGATGTCTAATGGGGAGCAGCTTTACGTAATCATATGGACTTTGAACCGTCTTTGCCAGTCGAAGAAACAGGCATCGCACCACCCGATGACGTTTCTAATTCGTTTCCGCAACGGTATTCAAAAAACAATCTGTCCCTACCTATTCGCCTTTCTATAGCCCAGCGCGTCCTGGGCGATGATCATCTTTTGCACGTTGCTTGAGCCTTCGACGATTTGATAGGACTTGGCGTCGCGGTAGTAGCGCTCCACGGGAAATTCGGTGGAGTAGCCGTAGGCGCCGAGGATTTTCATCGCCGCGTCGGCGGCGTAGGCGGCCGCTTCCGAGGCGGCGAATTTGCCGACGGAAGTCTCCAGGTTGTTGGGCTTCTTCTGGTCGGCGAGCCACGCCGCACGGTAAACCAGCAAGCGCGCCGCCTCTTCATGCACGATCATCTGCGCGATCATATCCTGGTTCATCTGAAACTCGCCGATCTTTTGGCCGAACTGGACGCGCTGATTGCAGTAGTCGACCGCCGCATCTTTGGCCGCCCGGGCTAAGCCGAGAGCGCCGGCTGCGCAGTTTAGCCGCGTCTGGTTTAGTTGCCACATGCAGACTTTGAAGCCGTCTCCCTCTTTTCCCAACCGGTTGGCCGCAGGAACGCGAAAGTTCTCAAATGTAAGCTCACCAAGGGGCGAGCACAGCGCGCCCAGAGCATCGATCGACTTGCGCGTTACTCCCGGCTGTGTGAAATCAGCGAAGAACGCGCTCATGCCGCGATGTTTTTGCGCCCGGTCGGTGTAGGCGTAGAGCAGGCCGCCGGTTGTCACCGGCGCGTTGGTAATAAATATTTTGTTGCCGTTGATCCGATAACCGTCGCCGTCTTTCGTTGCCGTCGTGCGCATCCCCGACACATCCGATCCGGCGTCCGGCTCGGTAATCGCGAAGCAGCCGATGGTGTCCCCCGACACCAGGCCTGGAATATACTTTTTTTTCTGCTCTTCCGTGCCGAATTGAAGCAGCGTCAGCGCCGGACCCATCTGCATGTTGATCGCCACCCGCATGGCGCTGTGGATCCGTGCGATCTCCTCGGTTATCAGCACCATGGCGAGAAATCCTAAACCACTCCCGCCGTATTCTTCCGGAATCACGCTACCGTAAAATCCCAGCTCGCCCATCTTCTTCACGAGATCGCCGCGAAAATTTTTCTCCTTGTCGTCCTTCGCCGCCGTCGGCGCCATCTCTTTCTCGGCGAATTCCCGCGCCAACTCGCGCACCGCGATCAGTTCCTCTGATAGCTCAAAATCCATTGCTCCTCCTCAACTGTTGCTTAGTGCCTGCTGTTACTTAATCACCTTATCCACCCTCATGCCGACTTTAGATCGGGCGATCATCGGATTACTCTGTCTGCTCGCACCAGCACATTCGGCGGGATCGTCACGCCGATCTGCTTGGCGGCGTTAAGATTAACGATGAACTCGAACTTCGTCGGCTGCTCGACTGGAATGTCGGCGGGCTTTGTGCCCTTCAATATCTTGTCCACAAAGTCCGCGGCGCGCCGCCATAAGTCCGCTTGGTTCGACCCGTAGCTCATCAAGCCGCCGGCCTCTACAAACTCACTCTCTGGGTACATCGCCGGCAACCGGTTCTTTGCCGCGAAGTCCAACACTTGACGTTGCTGAGTATTGACAAGTAGACCTGGGGTCGTAATGAGCGCCTGGGCGCCGTCCCTTTTCGCTCGTGCGAATGCGCTTTCAAAATCGTCAAGGCTTCGCACAGGAAGCGACAGAAGTTTGACTCCCAACGACTTCGCCGCAGCCTCCATTTCTGTGAGGGGCAGGTTTCCCCTCGAGGCACTCGGTTCCCAGAGGAAGCCCACCCGGGCAACCTTGGGGAAGGCTTCCTTGAGCAGTTCCAACCGTTTGCCATCTAGATCTGGCGCCATGATGCTAAGTCCGGTGATATTCCCGCCTGGTCGTGCCAGGCTGGAGACAAGCTCAGTTCCTACTGGATCGCTCGCAGCGCTGAATACGATGGGAATCGTCGCACTCGCCTTCTTAGCAGCTGAATTAGCCGCGCCGGTGGTCACGATGACGTCAACTTCGAGACGGACCAGTTCGGCTGCAAGGTCAGGCAGCCGTTCGCGTTTACCTTCTGCATATCGGTACTCAATGACAATGTTTTTTCCTTCGACATAGCCAAGCTCGCGCAGCCGTCGGCGAAAAGCTTCGACCCGGGCCGAAAAGATGGACGCGGAGGGCACGATCAGAATTCCTATCCGGGGAATCCTCGCCGGCTGCTGTGCCTCGGTGGGCACGCAAAGCGCAAAGAGCGTGGCGCAAAGAGCCAGACTAAGAACTTTTTTGCTCATACGGTTTCTCCCCTATCTTTTACTGACAACTGACCACTGACTGCTGTCAGAGGGCTGATCAGCCTTCGGCTGGGTAGTGGTTCAGTTTCGCCAAAATTTGTAGGGGCAACCCTATGCGGTTGCCCGTTCGGAGGGCAGGCACGTAGGCCTGCCCCTACATCGATGCGGCGTTGAAATCAAATTGAACCACAGCCTTCGGCTGAGCCTATTTCAGCAATCCCCGCGCTATGACGAGCTTCTGAATTTCGGAAGTCCCCTCGTAAATCCGCAGCGCCCGGATGTCGCGATAGAGCCGCTCCATGATATTGCCGACCACCACTCCCGTGCCACCGTGAATCTGCAAGCCCTGGTCGATGATCCGCTGCGCCGCTTCGGTGGCGTAGAGTTTGGCCATAGAAGCCTTTTGTTTTGCCTCCTCAGCACCACAGTCATGCGCCCAAGCAGCTTGATACACGAGTAGCCGCGCGGCTTCGAGCTCGGTGGCCATATCGGCTAATTTGAATTGGATTCCTTGAAATCGAGCGATCGCCTGGCCGAACTGCTGCCGCGCGCCGGCATAACGAACCGCTTCCTCCAGCGAGCGCTGTGCCAATCCGACGGCGGCGGCGCCCACGGTGCAGCGCAAGAGATCCAAAGTACCAAAGGCGATGTTTAGTCCCTCGCCTGGCTTGCCGAGAATCGCATTCTCGGCGATTTCGCAATTTTCAAAAGCCAAGACGCCGATCGGATGGGGCGAAAGCACCTCGGTCTTTTCTTTCACGACTAATCCGGCAGCATTGGCGTCGACGATGAACGCGGTCACGCCTTTGGCCTTTTTCTCCGGCTCCGTGGAGGCAAAGACAACATAGTGATCGGCGATGCCAGCGTTAGAGATAAACCGCTTGGTTCCCGTGAGGCAAAAATTCTTGCCGCGCCGAGTTGCCAGAGTTTTGAGCGATGCCACGTCGGAGCCGGCGTCCGGTTCGGTGATCGCGAAGGCAGCGATCGCTTCGCCGCTGGCGACATTCGGGAGATATCGGCGCTTCTGCTCATCGCTTCCCGCCAGCGTGATCGGGTAGCTGCCCAAACCCTGCATGGCGAACATCGTGTCCGCGAGCGCGGAGCCACGCGCAAGCTCTTCGCGCAGAATGCAAAGATCACGCGCCTGCACGCTCCCCCGCGTCCCACCATAGGAACTCGGAACCGCGTGCCGATTGAAACCCGCCGCTCCCAATTGCTTGACCAACCAGCGGGCTTCATCCTCGAGGTTTTTTTCTCCCGCGGGGCCCCCGATCAGATTCGCCTCGACCCAGGCGCGCACCCGCTCACGCAATGCCAAATGATCCTGATCGAAGAAAGGTAACATATGTTTACCCGTTTGAAAGAAATAGAGGGTTTGTTTTCCGTCGAACTCGAGACCTGAAACTCTAAACCGTTAAGCCATCGTCGCGCCGCCGTCCACGCTGACCGCTTGGCCGGTCATGCCGCCCAGTTTCTCCGAGGCAAGCAGCAGGGTGAGCCCCGCTACTTCGTCGGGATCGATGAGCCGGCGCTGCGGCGCGGTGCTCGCGAATGACGCAAGGATTTGCTCGACGCTCTTGCCGGTCTTCTCCGCCATCCGCTGGGCATTCGCGTGGGTCAGCTCGTCATCGAGATAGCCCGGACAGATCGCGTTCACGGTTATTCCCATGCG
Source organism: Deltaproteobacteria bacterium (assembly GCA_030688735.1). GTDB lineage: Bacteria > Desulfobacterota > Binatia > UBA9968 > UBA9968 > JACPFE01. The sequence continues at coordinate 8,759 of JAUYJC010000135.1, read as the reverse complement.
CGCCGTTTCCAGCGCCAGCGCGCGGGTGAGGCCCAACAGCCCATGCTTCGAGCTGACATAGGCGGCGACATGGGAGTACCCGACTTTGGAAGTGGTCGAACCTATATTAATGATCCGTCCCCACTTGGCCTCGATCATGCCCGGCAGAAAAACCTTGCAACAATAAAAGGCACCGGTAAGATTCGTGCGCAAGACTTCGTCCCACATGGCGTCGGTGGTCTCCAAAAAGCTCGCCGCTCTGGCCACACCCGCGTTGTTGATCAGGATCTGCACGGCGCCCCAGCGCGCGCGGATCGCAGCCGCAAGTTCTTCTACCTGTGTTTTCTCTGCAACGTCGCAGGGCAGCGCCAGCACTTGGCCGCCCTCGCCACCGATTTCCTCGGCGGCCTCCTTCAATTTCGCTTCGCTGCGCGCGGCGATCACGACGCGGCTTCCTTGCCGGGCAAAGGCACGCGCCAACGCGCGACCAAGACCGCCGCTTCCACCGGTGACCAATACGATCGTATTCATCAGTTCTGCCATGTCCAATCCATAGCATAACATGCGACGAAAATCGCGGGCGCCACGCCGCTGTTCCGGTGTCTTGCTCTGCGCTCGGGTTTCAGATACAGCAAGGTTGCAAATCCGTCTAGGAGGTCTGAGACCATGGGTGCGATAAGACCGGTCTTGTTCAATCTGGTTTTGGTTCTCGGTCTAACCGCTGTGGCGGCGGGTGAGGAACTCGCGAAGGCGCCCCTGTCGATCTGGCACGAAGGGCAACCGACGGACGGCGAAAGCGAGCTGGAGCGCCTCAACCGCGCCTTTGTGGAGTTGGCAAATAAAACCCGGCCCGCCATCGTTCAAGTTCGCGTGATCGGCGGACCGGAAACGAAATCAAAACCCGACGAAACTCAATCTCAAGGCAGCCGCGGTTCCGGTTTTATCATCAACCCGCAGGGTTATCTCCTCACTGCCCACCACGTCATCGATAAAGCCAAAGACATTGAGGTCCGGCTCGCTGACGGTCAACGTCTGCCGGCGCGCGTTATCACTGCCGATGCTCAGGTCGATTTGGCAATAATAAAGATCCAAACGGAGCGCGAACTCCCGATAATTCCTCTCGGCGACTCGGAAGCGATCCGGGTCGGCGACCTCGCCGCTATCTTCGGTTATCCCTTCGGCCGAGAGAGTTCCATGAATCTGGGCATCATCAGCCGCACCGGCCGAAGTTATCCCGACTCGGCAAGCTACGACTTTATCCAAACCGACGCGGGCGGCTATGCCGGCGGCAGCGGCGGCCCATTGATCAACAGCAAGGGGCATGTTGTCGGCATGATCACCATGGCTTCGGAACGGGGCAACATGGGCTTCGCCACGCCGATCAACGTCATCAAAAAGATCATACCCCGGCTCATGAACGGCGAGAAGTTCGCCTGGGGTTGGCTTGGCGTAAAAGTATCCGAGGTGTCGTTACAGCAGGCCAAAGCCTTGGGGCTTTCACCGGCGAAGGGTGCGGTGATCCATTCCGTGCTAGCGGGTCAACCCGCCGAGCGGGGCGGAATACGCACGCGCGATGTCATCCTGTCGGTCAACGACAATCAAGTCGACAGCCCGCGCGACATTTCACGAATGATCGGCGGACTGGAGGCCGGACGGGTGGTGAAGCTCACTATCCTTCGTAGCGGCAAGATCCTGCAACTGTCTGTTCCCCTGGGAACTAAACCCGAGTCGGCCAAGGAACGGGAAGCGTAGGATCGTTCTAATTCTCTTCCGTGCTCGGGGCGGCTCCAGGATTTCCCGGCGCCAGCCGTTTTTGCTGCTCTACGTACTGCTGTAGTTTTTTCTGCACCCGGTCGTTGACGGAACCCTCCGGATAACGGCCTTCATGGTCGCGCTCGCCGGCGGCGATGCCGGTGAGAACTTCGATGCCCTCGTCGATGGTGCTTACGGCATGGATGTGAAATTTTTCTTCCGTGACCGCACTGACGACATCCGTTCGAAGCATCAGGTTGCGCAGGTTCGCGCGCGGCATCAATACGCCCTGATCACCAGTAAAACCTTTAAGGCGGCAGACATCGAAGAACCCTTCTATCTTATGATTAATACCGCCGATGGCCTGGATCTCGCCGTTCTGATTCACCGAGCCGGTTACGGCGATGCCTTGCTCGATGGGAATTTCCGCAAGGCTGGAAAGAATGGCGTAGAGCTCTGTGGATGAGGCGCTGTCGCCGTCCACGCCGTCGTAGGACTGCTCAAAGCAAACGCTGCTGGAAAGCGAAAGCGGATTTTGCTGCGCGTACTGGCCCCCCAGGTAGCCGCTCAGAATCAACACTCCCTTGTCATGGGTCTTGCCGCCGAGCTTGGCCTCGCGTTCGATGTTGACGATGCCACCGCGCCCCATGAAAGTTTTCGCCGTGATGCGCGACGGCTTGCCGAAACTAAAATCGCCCAACTGATAGACCGCGAGCCCGTTTACCTGCCCGACCACCGCCCCCTGCACGTCCACCAGCACGGACCCCTCCGTGATCATCTCCTGCAAACGCTTCTCGATTAAATTCAGCCGAAAGATTTTCTCTGCGATCGCCCGCTCGACATGCCGCTCCGCCACCAGCTTGGCGTTTTCTTTGCCGGCCCAGTAGTCCGATTCGACGAGCAAGTCCGCCATATCGCTAAAACGGGTCGAGAGCTTATTTTGATCTTCGACCATCCTGGCGCCGTGCTCGATCACCTTGGCGACTCCGCTGGCATCGAAATCGCGCAGCCCTTCCCGCTTGCAGTAGTCACTGATGAAACAAGCAAAGGCGACGATGTTTTCCTGCGATCGATCGATTTCAAAGTTGAAGTCGGCTTTGACCTTGAAGGTCTCGCGAAAATCGGGGTCCGCGTTTGCCAGGGCGCGGTAGAGGAACGGATCGCCGATCATGATGACTTTGGTATCGGTCGGGATTGGCTCGGGGCGCAGTCCCTGGGGCGGCATGAAGCCGAAAAACGTCCCCGGCTCCTCGATCCTCAATTCCCGGTTCTTGATCACCCGCTGCAGTGCCTCCCACACGCCCGCGTTGGCCAGCACATCGCGGTCGTAAAGGACCAGATAACCACCGTTGGCCTTGCTGATGGAGCCGGCTTTGATCAAGGTAAAATCGGTAACGTAGCCGCCCATGGTCGGTTTTTTTTCGATCACCCCGAGAAGATTGTGATAGGTGGGATTGGTCTCAACGATGATAGGCGGCCCCTGGGCATCGCTGTTATCGACGAAGACATTGACCCGGTAAGGCAAGAAGGGATCGCTCGGCGGTTCACCGAACGGCATCCCACCCGTTGCCAGGCCTGGGAGGCCAGACTCGCCGCCTTTGAACCGCTGCAGATTTTTCAAGATATGCTCGCGCGCGCCGTCGAGGTAGGCGATCACTTTGGGATAGTCCCGGTATTTCTTCTTGAGATCGGCCAGCGGGTTACGAACGAGATAATCGGCCGCCTCGGTTTCGGCCTTCTCCAGTTTTTCCGCGATCTCGCGCTCAAGTTTCTTTCCTTCGCGCAGCGTAGCCTCGACTCGTTTTTCAATATCACTCCGTTTTTCTTCAAAGAGCTTTTTTTCCGCCGCGGTTAGCGCGAGAAATTCGGCTTCTTGCATCGGCTTGCCGTCCTTGGTCGGCAGGAGCACGATCCCGGAGGGTGTCACGCGCAAAGCGAAATCGTTGCGGTTCGCCTCCTCCATCAACGTTTCCATCATCTGTTGTTGTTTTTTTTGCAGCTCCTCGATCATCGCTTGGCGCTGATGGGCGAACTCGTCGCTTTCAAACAGCTTCTTAGCTTCGCGCTGTGCGGTTTGAACCAGCCGTTCCATGTCGGCCCTGAAACTTTTCCCCATGCCGCGGCGAATTCTAAGCGCCTGGGGTCGGTCCGGGTCCGCGAAGTTGTAGACGTAGCACCAGTCCTCGGGCGCATAAGAATCCGCTTGCTGGGCGATACGCTCGCCGGTCACTTTTTTGAGGAACGCCTTGATGATGCTGGTTTTGCCTGTGCCGGTAAGTCCAGTAACAAAAATATTGAAGCCGGGCTTGTTCACGCCGAGACCGAATTCGATGGCGCGAATCGCCCGCTCCTGGCCGATGAAATCTTCCAGGGGCGTCATCTCCGAGGTGCAGGTGAACGGAAGCAAAGACAAGTCGCAGCGCCAATTCAATTGCTCGGCCGGGACGGCATATTTTTTCGTCATCGGTTACCCCCCTCCACTATTATTCCAATGTCGAACATACGGGGTCGGTGTTTTGTCGTCAACTACCGTGGCTGTTTGACCGGGTGCTATTGATTGACCCACCCGGGGTCTCTATACTTCATTCAATGAATCGTCAGGCTAACCGGTTTCGCCCGTGTCATGTTCGCTGCGCCTGGGTGCTATTGGTTACTTTTTTTGTCAGCGGCTGCGGCACGAACCTTCCATCGGTTCTCCCCTCTCTCGGACCGCCGAGCGAAGATGAAGAGGTAAGGATCAGTCGGGAGTTTCGGCGCGAGGCCAAGAAGCATGTTAAATTTGTCAACGATCCCGAAGTTGAACGTTACATCGAGCGTATCGGACAAAGAATTCTTGCCGCCATGGGGCCACAGCCCTTCGATTATCGTTTCTTTGTCATCGAAGACCCCCAGCTCAACGCCTTTGCGGTCCCTGGTGGATCGATTTACTTTTACTCCGGGCTCATGGAAAGAGCCAAAAGTACCGATGAAATCGCCGGCGTGTTGGGACATGAAATCGTCCACATAAAAGGGCGCCACATGGCCCGCTCCTCCGGTTTCGACATGTATTCTGTTTTGGGCCTTCTCAGCATGCTGCTGTTGACGCGCAGCGGAGCCGGAGCCCAAGCTGCCGGCGCCGTCGGCCAAGCGGTGGCGGCAACCCGGGAAATAGCCTATAGCCGGCAGCTAGAGATGGAAGCGGACACGCTAGGCGAACGGTATATGGCCGCGGCGGGTTACGATCCGAAGGGAAGCGTCGCTTTTCTAAAGCAGTTGGATCAAGAGCGCAATTTGAGCCCAGTGGATATCCCTCCCTATCTGATGACCCACCCCGTCACTCAAGAACGGGTAGCTAACGCAGAATTGGTTCTAAAATCCTTGGGGAAAACCGAACCCAGGGTCGAAATACCGGACCCGCTTAAAAAAATAAAGATTATCATCCGGTTGCAACGTCACGAAGGGGACGCGGTCCTCGACGAGTACCGTAAGTTAGCGCGGCAAAACCCGCAGGATTCTGAAGCGCTCCATCTTTATGCCTTTGCCCAGCATATGAAGGGGCAACTATCCGAGGCCAAGGATAATTACGAGAAAGCGCGAAAGCTCAATCCCGATAACGTGGCCTTGCAGCGAGATCTGGGGCGTCTTTACACTCAGACCGGTGATTTTGTTTCAGCACGGGCCGCCTTCGACCGCGCCCTGGCGCTGGAACCCAAGGAGTCTCTCACCTATTTGTATTTAGGGGAATTGCTGGAAAATGAGTCCGACCTCAGGGCAGCCGCGGGCGCCTACATAAACGCCCTCAATCTCTCGCCTCTTTGGGACAGACCGCCCTACCGGCTCGGGGTCGTTTACAGTAAGCTCGACCGGCTCGGTGATGCCCATTATTACCTCGGCCGCTCTTTTTTGCTCCAGGACGAAGATCAAAAAGCGATCGCCGAGTATGAGAGAGCAATCAAGATCTCGGGCGAGAACTCACCCCGAGGTCAGGTGATTAGAGAAGAACTAAAAGCTCTGCGCGCGCGTAGGAAATGAAGCTACTCTTGAGCGGCCATCATGGGTAAAGAAAGCACTCTTCCCCGGGCGGGCTTCGCCGAACCGTTTTCCCGCTTCAGCAGCACCGACCGAAGATAGTCGGGGTCAAAACCCAACAGGTCACAAATATTCGTGAACGAGAAAAGCCAATCCGTGCCCTTGTCCTGAACCCACTCCAGGGCGTTTTCGTAATGACTAAGCCCTGCACTGTTCCTTGCGCTCCGATACTTATCGAGGCATTCGACGGCGTCCTTAAGGATCGCGATCATCAGCCTTTTTTCTCCCTCAAGCTTACGAGACAACCCCGTGGTCCCATAAAACTGTGACGGTAAGAATACATCGGGTTCGAGAATCCTCGCTAGAAAATCATCGTACATGTGCTGAAACACTCCTGATTAGTATGGATTGGATTCTATACCACAAGGTATAGTCCCATGCAACGAAAAAATAATCCTATTGAAGGTGGCTGATAACAATTCGTACAGATTTGCTGGGTCAGCAACTTTTCCAGGGCTAAATAGACAGCTTAGAACTCTCAATAGGGTATTTGTGGGTAAGAACCAGCAATCCGCCGAGAGATAATAGTCCGCATGGACCGATGGCGCGGTGTCATTGCGAAAAAACCCGGCTAGATGGTTTAAGTTACTGATAAAGTGATTGTTTCAGTCTAGATTCCATCCATCAAACCCATCAGTTTGGTTTTGGCGACATTGTGGTCCCAGAGCTTTTGCACCACGGAGTCCTTGCGGCGCCCCTTCATGACCCGCTGGGTCTCATCCTCGTTATAGACGCGCACCGGACCGAGCAATGACGCTTTGTAAAACCGCGATGCGGCTTCTTCCAGATCGACGCAGCCGGCAAACACCCACTCGATCGCCGGTCCCACAACCATTGAACCATGCCCGCGTAGCATCACCGCCTCGCCCTTGCCGAGGGTCTTGGCGACGGCGTCCCCCTGATCGATGGTGTGGATCAGCGCTGGATCCATATAGAGCGGCAAAGGACCGGGGCCGAAAAACGCTCCCGGATTGGAAGACGCCGGATAGAAGGGCTTGTCCACCATGCTCAGCACGGCCACCATGTGGTTATGTAGATGGGCAACGCTCTGGATATCGCCGCGCGCCTTGTAAGCGCGCGCGTGCATAAAGACTTCCGACGGCGCTCTATACTTGCCTTCGATCAGCTTACCCTCGAAGTCGGTAACGACCATATCGTCCGGCGCCACCGTCGCCCGGCTGACCGGATGAGGCAAGATCAACAAATGATCCGACCCGGGAATACGCACGCTGATATGGCCGCTGTAGTCGACCAGCCCCGAATTAAATAGCATGCGCGACGACATCGCCAATTTTTTCTTTAGCTCGTTGAGTTCAGACACGAAAAATCTCCCTTCGTTGTTTTCACGACCAAAACTTGCGGAATCATATACCGCGATCGACACAAAGTCGCAACTTCCACGGTTCGATCAAATCCCTGGCTGAGGACCCTGGGCGTTAGCCCAGGGGTGAAAGCCTCCGAAGGCTGGGAGGGGTTTCTTCTGGTTTTGCATTTCAAGTGCCACGGGCGTAAGCCCGTGGGTATCTACTTTAGATCTCCTACAAATCTTTCCAGGAAACTACGGAAGACAGCTAACGATCCGTTTATTCCGACTTGCCTGCACCGACACATCCCTGTACACTTTCCTGTTAGAGAGGTGAATCATGGATCGCTACATAACCACGAGCGAGGCGAGACAGAAGTTCCTGAACCTGGTTGATGAAGTTGAAGACGGCGACCAGGTCATCATTACCAAGCGAGGTGTGCCCAAAGCCGTCATCGTTAATTTTGAGCAACTGCAAACACTTAAGGCCGTAGCTCGCCTCTGGCAAGACCCGGAAGCGCTACGGGCAATGCGTTCGGCATTGGATGACGTAAAAGTGGGTAGAACACTGAAGTTTTCAGGAGTACCCGCCGTGGGCGAGATCCTAAGCGCAGCACGCAAAAAAGGGCTGCTGTGTGGCTGACTACCTTCTCACTCGACAATTTCTGCAGGAGACTTCCCTTTTTGAAAAATCCGTAAGCCCGCGCGATCTGAAAAGCCTTGAAGAGGCTTTGGCTGCCATCATTCAAAATCCAAATCTGCGTGGACACCTTCCGAGCTTTTACGACCCTTCCTCGCCGAGCCACCTTTACCGCTCGGGAAATCTTCTCATCCATTACCGCGTAACGGAATTCGATGTCGTAGAATTCCTGAACCTATTCTGGCCAAGGGTGTAGCGTCACCTCCTAAGCGCGCCAACTCACGACCTCAGTGTAGAAAGTCCAGCCTCAAGTGTCGGGTAATTCAGCGTAGGGATCGGCTCTTCCCGCGCCCGCCGGGTGTCTCCCCAGTGCGGGACCCGACCGATGGTTATGAAATCCCGCGTGAGCGGAGATGGCTTTCTCGTAATCGCTCCGAATAACTCGCAAAGGGTAGCCGCGGCATAGATGGTCCAGAGAGGCGTGCGGAAGGGACGCGGGCAGTCCCACACGCCGCAGGCCTCGTCGAGGAAGTGCTGCAACGTCACCGGCTTCTCATCTCCGACGTGATAGATTCCCCGAATGCCGGGCTTAAGAATGGCAGCTTCCGTCGCCCGCAGATAGTCCATTGTGGAGATAAGCTGAAACAAGGTTGGCTCGCGCCATACCCCCAACAGACGCCGCTCCGCCAACCACGGAGCGGCATCGACCATCAGGATCCCTCGTCCGTATACCATGCCTAGACGAAGCACGACCGGAGTTGTTTGGCTCCTCTGAGTGCGTTCGAAGAAAAGCCGCTCCTCCTCAAGCCGAGTCTTGGCATGGACGGAAATCGGTTCTCGATCCAGCCGCCCGGTGGCGGGTTGGTCGGGAGTGGTGGGGCCTTCGACGTGAGGAAACGAAATCAAAATGACGCGTCCAACGTGGGCGCTCAGAGCAGCATCGACGAGGTTGGAAAACCATCTCGTATTGGTCACGGGCAGGAATCGCTCCGGACGCGGAGCAAAGAGAATGCCGGC
>JAUYJC010000122.1 GCA_030688735.1 Deltaproteobacteria bacterium | reverse complement strand
CGGCTTCAGCCGCGGCGATGTCGAGAAAGGCTTCGCCGAAGCGGACCATGTTTTCGAGGACACTTTCCGTTTCCAGAAGGTCCAGCATTGTTCGCTGGAGGCCCATGTCAACATCGCGCACTACGACGGCGATAAGCTCACGGTCTGGGCCTCTTGCCAGGATCCCTTTACGCTGCGCGATCATCTGTCGGGGATTTTCCGCCTGCCGCTCAGCCGCGTGCGGGTGATAGTTCCCTGGGTCGGCGGCGCTTACGGCGGCAAACTCTACGTCAAGGCTGAGCCCATCGCGGCGGCATTGTCCTGGCGAACCCGGCGGCCGGTGAAGCTTGCGCTGTCCGTGAGCGAGAGTTTCAAAACAATCACGCGCCATCCAGCGCGCGTCACGGTGAAGACCGGCGTGAACAAAGACGGCAAGCTGGTGGCGCGCGAATGTCAGGTGTACATGAACACCGGCGCTTACGCGGACGCGGGACCGCGGGTCGCCCAGAAGGCAGGGTACCGCGCTTTGGGCCCGTATAAGATTCCCTTCGCCAAAGTCGAAGCGCATGGCGTTTATACGAACACAGTACCCGCCGGCGCCTTTCGCGGCTTCGGCGCGTTGCAGGTGACCTGGGCCTATGAATCGCAAATAGACATGATCGCCGCGCGTTTGGGCCTCGATCCATTAGAGCTTCGCTTGAAGAATCTGTTGAAGAAGGGCGATCTTTATACTGCGGGCGATACTCCCATAGACTGTGATCTCAAAGAAGGGCTGCTCAAGGTCGCCGAAGCGATCAAGTGGAAAGAAAAGAGCAGCAAGCCAAACCGGGCCAAGGGCCTCAGTTGTTGTATCAAAGATGCCGGCGGCACTTACAAAGTCGCAGGCGCCGCGGTGAAAATGTCTTCCGACGGCAGCGTGGTCTTGCTCACCGGCACGGTGGATCTGGGGCAGGGGCCGCGCACGGCCCTGAGCCAGATCGTCGCGGAAGAGCTTGCAGTGAATCTAGATCAAATCGCCGTCGCGCAACTCGACACTGATGTGACCCCGTACGATATTTCGACCAGCGCGAGCAGCTCCACGGTGGTCATGGGCACCGCCGTGCTGCGCGCCGCGCAGGATGCCAAGAAACAGTTGCTCCAGTGCGCCGCCAAGGTCATGAAGAAGAAGCCCGCCAGTCTTACGCTCAAAGACGGCAAGGTCGTTGCCAAGGGCGGCCAGGGCATTTCCTATAGTAAAGTAATTGTTGATTTCTTCGGCAGCAAGGCCGGTGAGATCATTGGCAAAGGCCTCTACAAGGACAAACGCAGCAAGAAGGCGATCCTCGGCTCGACGACTACTTTCTGGGAAGTGGGCTGGGGCGCCGTTGAAGTTGAAGTGGATACCGAGACGGGCGTTATCCGGCTGCTTAACTACGTTTCAGCGGCGGATGCCGGTAAAGCGATCAATCCCGAGCAGTGCATCGGCCAAGACGAGGGCGCGGTGATGTTCGGCATCGGCCACACGTTGATGGAAGAAATGGTTTACGAGGACGGCCAATTATTGAATCCAAATTTCGTTGATTATCGCGTGCCTACCTTTAAAGACCTGCCGGATCACTTGCATACGATCCTGATCGAAAATGGCAACGGCCCCGGGCCCTACGGAGCGAAAGGTTTAGGCGAGGGAGGTTTGCTGCCGGTGGCCTCGGCGGTGGCCAATGCGGTTGCGCGGGCGGTAGGGGTGAGAATTCAGGACCTTCCTTTAACCCCGGTCAAAGTTTGGCAGGCGATGCAAGCGAAGCAAAAATCGCGCGCTTCGGCCTGATCTGTCTTCTACAGTTCCAAAATCGTATTGCACCGCTTGCACGTCGGTTCAAAGCGTTCAAGTCGTTCCAGCAGTTCCAATCGTTCCAAACGTTTCAAACGTTTCAATTCGGAGGAGCAGGAGGTGGTGATTCGAGCGTCACAGCGTCGAATTCCCAAACCCGTCAAGGTGATCGGACTGATCTCCGATACCCATGGTTTGGTGCGGCCTGAAGCATTGGAGGCGCTGTGCGGCGTCGATCTCATCATTCACGCTGGGGACATCGGCAAAGCGGAGGTGCTTGACGCGCTAAAGCCCATCGCGCCGCTGCACGCAATTAGAGGCAACAACGATCGTGGAACTTGGGTTAAGAAATTGCCCGACACCATGATCCTCACGGTCGGTGGAGTAAAGCTCTACTTGATTCACGATGTCCACGAGTTGTCGTTCGAGCCTTCCAAAGACGGCATCGCCGCCGTGATTAGCGGCCATTCGCACAAACCGTCCATCGTCGAGCGCGACGGCGTGCTCTTCGTCAATCCAGGCAGCGCCGGACCACGGCGTTTCAAGTTGCCGGTGGCAGTCGGAAAGCTCCGAATCATAGACGGAAACGTGAAAGTGGAGATCGTCGAATTGAAACTATGATTCGACCTCATTGACTTTTGCGGGTCCAGGGGATAAAAAAAGTTATCCTTTTAACCCGGTCCTGTGAGATCGGAAAAGGTGCTATGACTGACTTCAAAGGACAGGCTTTTTATACGATTGAACCCTTTCGGTGAGCCGGAAGGGTTTTTTTTTGCCATGGCCCAGGAAAAACAAATTCTGTTCGAAGGCGACGAACTGGTGCGATCCGTCAACCGGATGGCGCACGAGATCGTCGAGAAGACCGCAAACCCGTCCGAGCTGGTACTGATCGGCATTCGCTCGCGTGGCGTGCATCTGGCGCGCAGGTTAGCGCGCAAGATTGAGGAGGTCGCTAAAACGACTCCGCCGGTGGGGGTCATCGATGTCACTCCCTACCGCGACGATCGGGCGCGGGAGCAGGGCCTGCGCACCGTCGGTGAGCTTGAAATCCCGGTCGACGTGGATGAAAAAACCGTGGTGCTGATCGACGATGTCATCTTTCGGGGCCGCACCATTCGGGCGGCGATGGAAGCGGTCGCTCGATTGGGACAAGCAAAAAGGATTTTGGTTGCGGTGCTGGTGGATCGCGGCGCGCGGGAGCTGCCGATTCGGGCCGATATCGTCGGTAAGAATATCGACGCCGGGGTGGGCCGGCGGGTCAACGTCATGCTCGAAGAGTCGGACGGCGTCGACCAAATCACCGTGAGCGACTGGTAGTGGCGCAGCGCGGTTTGCGTGGAGAAAAACTATGTCCCGGCGAAACTTACTTTCGATTGCCGATCTGACCAACGACGAGATCGAAGAGATCTTCGAATTGGCGGACGCAGCGGACAAATTGCGCGCCGACAAACCGGCCGGCGGCCGCATCATGGCCACGCTGTTTTATGAGCCCAGCACGCGCACGCGGCTGTCCTTTGAGTCCGCGATGCACCGGTTGGGCGGCTCGGTGATCAGTTGCTCGGACATGAAGTCGTCGTCCACGGCCAAAGGAGAAACCGTAGCCGACACGGCCAAAGTGGTATCGAGCTACGCCGATGTCCTGGTCGTGCGCCACTACTGGGACGGCGCGGTGCAGGCGATGGCCGAGCACGCCGGCGTCCCGGTCATCAACGCCGGCGACGGCGGCCATGAGCATCCGAGTCAGACGCTCTGCGATCTCTACACCTTGAAAAAGGAAAAGGGACGACTCAAGGGCTTGACCGTGGTGATCTGCGGCGATCTCAAGCACGGCCGGACCATTCACTCGCTGGTTTTTGCGCTCGCGCGCTTCGGCGCTAGCGTCGTCACGCTGGCGGCCAACGGCATGGAACTGCCACAATACGTTCTCGAACGGTTGGAGCGCGAATACGATTACACCCTGGCCCCGGTCGCGACGGGCGACTTGAAGGCCGTGGTCACCGAAACCGACGCGCTCTACCTGACGCCGAAGCAGCCCCATCAGTTGGCGCTGTTCACCCAGGTCGATTCCGGCCTTCAGACCCGCTTGAACACGATGGTTTCGGGCCTGCGCTACGATGCCTTCTATATGACCCGGAAGCAGAAAGAACGCATGAAAGAGGGAACGACGGGAAGCAGCTACCCGACCATCGGCAGCGAGTTTCTCAGGGAACAACGGTTCAAGAACACCGTGGTCATGCACCCGCTGCCGCGGGTCGATGAGCTTTCACCCGAAGTGGACAAAGACCGCCGGGGCATTTACTTCAAGCAAGCCGCATACGGCGTGCCGGTGCGCATGGCGCTGCTCAATTTCCTGTTCGCTCGGAACGCGGCGCAAGGCGGCGGCGCGAAAAAACCTGCGACCTGGTTCGAGAGCCCTGAGCCGCTTGGTCCCCAATGCGCCAACCCGAATTGCATCACCGTGACCGAGCCGGCCTCCGCGCAAAGAAAATTTGATTTCCTCGCCGGCGGGCCGGGAGGCGCCTTGATCCTGCGCTGTCTTTACTGTGACCACCGCATCAAGGTCCAACTGATGGGGCATGTGAAATCGAAGCGTTATTGCGCTTATGACATTGCGCTCGGCGATACCGTCAAAGATTGGTATAAGAACCAAGAGCTGGCGATTTTCGATTCGATCAAGGCTGCGGAGGAGCTCGGCTACGAACCTTACAAAAGCGGCCCCCAGCGCAACGTCATGGACCAGCCGGCGATCGAAAACGCCCTGCGCGAAATCGCCCGGCAGATTCTGGGCGACTGCGAAGATGCCGATCGCCTGCTCGTGCTCGGCATTCGCAGCAAGGGTTCCTATCTGGCGCAGCGCATCGGGGCCGAATTAGCCGCCGCGCAGAAGCGCAAGATCGAAATCGGCGAGATCGAAATTTATGGCTCCGGAGACGAAATCCGGCGGCTTTCCCCCGCCGACCCGGAAGCCGGCCCGTTGAATCTCAAGGACCGCGAAATCGTTTTGGTGGATGACGTCATTTACACCGGGCGAACGGTGAAAAACGCGTTGGATATTATTTTCAGATCGGCGCGGCCCAAGTCGGTGCGTCTGGCGGTCCTGATCGACCGCGGCCACCGCGAGGTGCCGGTGAAACCCAACTATGTCGGCAAACATATTCCCAGCTCGGCCCGTGAACGGGTGCGCGTGAAGCTGCGCGAAGCGGAGCATGACGAAAAAGATAAAGTGGTCATTTACTCGATCATCAGCCCGGTGGAACAACAGGCGGGAGAGCTCGGATGAGTGGGCCGAAAGCCATATTGGCGCTGGCCGACGGCCGATACTACGAGGGCATCGCCTTTGGAGCGGGGGGCGAAGCGATCGGCGAGGTCGTGTTCAATACCAGCATGACCGGCTATCAGGAGATTCTCACCGATCCGTCCTACGAAGGGCAGTTGGTGGCGATGACCTATCCGGAAATCGGCAATGTCGGCGTCAATCCGGAGGACGTGGAATCCAGACGCCCCTTCATGAAGGGCTTCATCGTCAAGAATTATACCTCCCGGCCGAGCAACTGGCGCGCGACCGAGCCGCTGCACGAGTACATGAAACAGCATGGCATCGTCGGCATCCAGGGGATCGATACCCGTTCGTTGGTGCGCCATCTGCGCGACCACGGCTCGCAGGAGGCGATCATTTCGACACTGAGCGATACCCCGGACGATCTCATCGCCAAAGCGAAAGCGTCGCCGGGGCTGGTCGGCGTTGACTTGGTGCGCAACGTCACCTGCGCCGCGCCCTACGACTGGGATGAGGGAACGTGGGAGTTGGGTGAAGGCTACAAACGCCGCGCCGCGCAAACGGAAACCGCAAGCAAGCGCAAGAGCAAGACGCGGTCGTTTCGCTCTCCGGCACTTTCCGTCGTCGCCTACGACTACGGCATCAAGTACAATATTCTGCGCAACCTCGCCGAGTCGGGATGCCGGGTAAAAGTGGTGCCGGCTACGACGCCCGCCGAAGAGGTGTTAGCGCTCGATCCCGACGGCATATTTCTTTCCAACGGGCCGGGTGACCCCGACGCCGTTCCCTATGCCAAAGAGAACGTCAAGAAATTGATCGGCAAGAAACCGATCTTCGGCATCTGTCTCGGCCACCAGATCATGGGGCTTGCGTTGGGCGGGAAGACTTTCAAGCTCAAGTTCGGCCACCACGGTGGCAACCAGCCGGTGATGGATCTTACGACCCGCAAAGTCGAGATCACGGCCCAGAACCACGGCTTCGCCGTCGACGCCGATTCGCTAATGGGCGCGGCTGAGGTGACCCATCTCAACCTCAACGACAACACCGTGGAAGGGCTGGCCCACCGGGAGCTGCCGATCTTTTCGGTTCAGTATCATCCCGAATCATCGCCGGGGCCGCGTGACGCTAATTATCTCATCAAGAGATTTACCGATTTGATGGCGAAGCATCGGAACCGATAAGCATCCATGCCCAAGCGCACCGACATAAAATCGATCCTGCTTATCGGTTCGGGTCCAATCGTCATCGGCCAGGCCTGCGAGTTCGACTACTCCGGCACCCAGGCGCTCAAGGCCCTCAAAGAGGAAGGTTATCGGGTCATTTTGGTTAACTCCAATCCGGCGACGATCATGACCGATCCCGAATTCGCCGATAGAACTTATATTGAGCCGATCACCACCGACATCGTCGAAAAAATTATCGCCAAGGAGCGCCCCGACGTTCTGCTCCCGACCCTGGGCGGGCAAACGGCGCTGAACCTCGCCATCGATCTGGCGGAAAAAGGGATTCTCGACCGTTACGGTGTGGAGATGATCGGCGCCAAACTCGAGTCGATCAAGAAAGCCGAAGATCGCGACCTCTTCAAAGAGGCGATGCGCAAGGTCGGCCTGGATCTACCGCGCAGCGGCTACGCGCACAACATGCGCGAGGCAATGAAAATTCAGAAGCGCCTCAACTTTCCCGTCATCATCCGCGCCTCGCGCACGCTCGGCGGCAGCGGCGGCAACTTCGCCTACGGCGCTGAGGACTTTAAAGAGGTCGTGCAGCATGGCTTGGACATCTCGCCGGTGCACGAGGTTCTGATCGAGGAGTCGGTCATTGGCTGGAAAGAGTTCGAGCTGGAGGTGATGCGCGACCACAAGGACAACGTCGTCATCATCTGTTCCATCGAGAATTTCGATCCTATGGGCGTCCATACCGGCGACTCCATTACCGTGGCTCCGGCACAGACGCTGACCGATAAAGAATATCAAATCATGCGCGATGCCTCGCTCCGCGTGATCCGCGAGATCGGCGTCGATACCGGCGGCTCGAACATCCAGTTTGCGGTGAATCCGAAAAACGGCCGCATGGTGGTCATCGAGATGAACCCGCGGGTGTCGCGCAGCTCCGCCTTGGCGAGCAAGGCCACCGGTTTCCCGATCGCGAAGATCGCGGCGAAATTAGCCGTCGGCTATACACTGGATGAGATTCGAAACGACATCACCCGGGAGACGCCGGCGTGTTTCGAGCCGACCATCGATTACGTCGTCGTCAAGGTGCCCCGCTTTACCTTCGAGAAATTTCCCCAGGCCAAAGATCTCCTGACACCGCAAATGAAATCGGTTGGCGAAGTGATGGCCATCGGCCGGACTTTCCAAGAGTCGCTCCAGAAGGCGATGCGTTCCCTGGAGATAAACTCTTTCGGTTTCGAGCCCAAACTGTTGATTTCTCCGGAACGGCGCGAGGAGGCGTTGCGGGAGGTCGGTGAAAAACTGCGCCATCCCAATTCCCAGCGCCTTTGGTATCTGGGAGACGCTTTCCGCCTCGGCATGACGACGGACATGATCCATCAATTGTCCAGCTTCGATCCGTGGTTTCTGGAAAAAATCCGCGAGATCGTGGAAGCCGAACCGGAAATTCAGACGCAGCGCGGCCGGATCGGCGAAATCGATGCGACGGTGTTGCGCTCATGGAAACAGATGGGCTTTGCCGACGCGCGCATCGGCGCGCTCACCGGGGCTACCGAAGCAGATATCCGCAGCCTGCGCAAAGCGAAAGGGATCGAAGCGGTTTTCAATGCCGTCGATACCTGCGGCGCCGAATTCGAGGCATTCACGCCGTATCTCTACTCAACGTACGAGGGCGAGGATGAGTCAAATCCCACTCAACGCAAAAAAATCATGATCCTCGGCGGCGGACCGAACCGGATCGGCCAGGGGATCGAGTTCGACTATTGCTGCGTGCACGCCGCCTTTGCTTTGAAAGAAGAAGGTTACGAGACCATCATGGTCAATTGTAACCCGGAAACCGTGAGCACCGACTACGATACGTCGGACAAGCTCTATTTCGAGCCGCTGACGATGGAAGAGGTCATGAACATCGTCGATCGGGAAAAACCCGACGGCGTGATCGTCCAGTTCGGGGGGCAAACCCCGCTCAAGCTCGCGTTGCCGCTGGAACGCGCCGGCGTGCCGATCATCGGCACTTCCCCCGATAACATCGATCTCGCTGAAGACCGTGAACGATTCGCCGCGCTGCTCAATCGCCTCGGCATCAAGCAGCCGGAAAACGGTGTCGCCCGGTCCTACGATGAAGCCTTTCAGATCGCCGGCAAGCTGGGTTACCCGGTGCTCGTTCGCCCGTCCTATGTACTGGGTGGCCGCGCCATGCAGATCGTCTATGACGACGATGCGCTGAAGAATTATATGACCCACGCCGTGGCCGCCTCGCCGGAGCATCCGGTCTTGATCGATAAGTTTCTCGATGACGCCATCGAAGTGGACGTCGATGCCCTCAGCGACGGCGAGGACGTGGTCATCGGCGGCATCATGGAACATATCGAGCGCGCCGGCGTCCATTCCGGCGACAGCGCTTGCAGCTTGCCGCCCAAATCGATTCGCCCCGACATCCAAGATGAAATCCGCCAGCAGACCATTGTGCTGGCAAAAGCGCTCAACGTGCGGGGGTTGATGAACGTACAGTTCGCGGTTCAAGAAACCAACGTCTTCGTTCTTGAAGTGAACCCGCGGGCATCGCGCACGGTGCCGTTCGTCAGCAAAGCCATCGGAGTGCCGCTCGCGAAGATCGCCGCGCGAATCATGGTGGGAAGGAAACTCAAGGATCTGGGGCTGACGCGGGAAATCGTGCCGAAGCATGTTTCCGTCAAAGAGGCGGTGTTTCCCTTCAACAAGTTTCCCGGCGTCGATACGATTCTTGGCCCGGAAATGAAATCCACCGGCGAAGTGATGGGCATCGACAGTTATTTTGGACTCGCCTACGCCAAGGCTCAGCTCAGCAGCGGCATGCGTTTGCCCAAGACGGGCAGGGTGTTTATCAGCGTCCGGGACGACGACAAGATGGCGGCGACAGTTATCGCCGAGAGACTTTACCGGATTGGCTTTGAGATTGTCGCGACACGTGGGACGGCGCGCTATTTCGAAGAGCGAAAAATCCCCACCGAGGTCGTCAAAAAGATTCAAGAAGGCAGCCCCCATATCGGCGATCGGATCAAGAACGGAGACATCGCGGTGGTGATCAACACGCCGGAAGACGCCCGCTCCCAGGCCGATTCCTATGCGATTCGGCGCCAGGCTCTCGACTACCAGGTGCCTTACTTCACGACGATGGCCGGGGCCGACGCCGCTGCCGAGGGGATCGAATACTTAAAGCAGGGTGAATTCGAGGTCAAGCCGCTGCAGGAGTACGGAGCGACGTAGCGGCATACCGGCATACCGGCATACCGGCGGGACCTCCCCATGCCTGCTGCGATTGCCGACTACCGCCGCCGTTCAAGGTTCAATGTTCAAAGTTCCAGGTTGGAATCCAAAGCCTCAAATCCGATACGTTGAACCTTGAACATGGAACTTTGAACAGATTTAGTAGTCTCCATGGACCGCCTGCCCCCCAGGAATCAACGATCCTTCACCAACCGAATAGCCAATAGCGAGCCGTCTACGAACGCGGGCTTGCAAACGTCGCTCCGATATTTGCAGGGCATCGGGCCGAAGCGCGCCGAACAGTTGGCCGGCATCGGCCTGCTGACCGTCGAAGATCTGCTCTACCATCTGCCGTTTCGTTACGAGGACCGGCGCCGGATCAAAAAGATCGCTGCGGCGATAGTTGGACAGGAAGAAAGTTTCGTCGGGCGACTGGTCGCTTTGCAGAAAAGATTCAACCCGCGCCGCCGGGCGCAGATGCTCACCGGACGGCTCGCAGACGACAGCGGCGTCATCGGACTGGTTTGGTACCGCGCGCCAGGATTTCTCGCTAACCGTTTAACCGCTGGGCAAATCCTGCTGGTTCACGGCAAAGTCGAGTCGGGCGCAAGCAACGAGCGGCGCATCACTCACCCGGAATTTGAAGTCCTCGAAGTGGAGGACGCCGTCGATCCTTCGGCTCGTGCCCCGGCCTTGGCCGCGGGCTCTCGCTCAAGAATCTCCCCCGCGGGCTTACCGGAAGGTGCCATGGACTTGCGCGTGGGGCTCCATCTGCCCAAGATCGTCCCGGTCTATCTGCGGCCGGCGGGCGTGTCGCTTACGCTCATGCGCAAATGGGCAACCCAGGCGGTTGCCGATTACGCCGCACATCTGCCCAATTTTCTGCCGCGAAGCACGAAGGAACGATTGCAGCTGCTCGATCTTCCGTCCGCCCTGCGGGATCTGCACGGGCCGGCGCCCGAGGCGGAGGTCGCGGCTTTGAACGATTTCTCCAGTCCCGCCCATCGCACCATCATTTTCGACGAACTGTTTTACCTGCAATTGGGTTTAGGATTGAGAAAAAAAAACAACCGCGCGCGCGCCGGTGTCGCGCTGCCACGCCAGCGCACCGAGCGTTTGGCGCGGATGAATCATCTCTTGCCGTTCCGGCTCACCGGGGCGCAGAAGCGGGTACTCGATGAGATCTTCGCCGATATGGAATCCGCGACGGTGATGCAGCGATTGATTCAAGGGGATGTCGGCGCGGGAAAGACGATGGTGGCGTGGTACGCTTCGCTGCGCGTCATCGATAACGGCTATCAGGCGGTCTGGATGGCGCCGACGGAGCTGCTCGCCGAGCAGCATTTTCGCAGCCTCAAGCCCTACGCCGATGGGCTGAACGTGCGCGCCGCGCTGGTCACCGGCTCATTGCCCGCGAAAGAGCGCAAGGCGTCGCTGGAGCTTGCCGCCAGCGGCGCGGCCCAGCTGGTTTTGGGAACCCACGCGCTGATTCAAGAGGGCGTTGAGATTCCGCGCATGGCGCTGGGCGTGATCGATGAGCAGCACCGTTTCGGTGTCGTGCAGCGCCTCGCCTTGCAGCGTCTGACCGGCAAGACGAGCGCCGGGAGTTTGGAGACTAGCGCGCCGCATATGCTGCTCATGAGCGCGACGCCGATTCCGCGCAGCCTTGCCCTGGTGCTTTATGGCGATCTGGATGTCTCGATCTTGGACGAGCTGCCGCCAGGCAGAACGCCGATTAGCACCAAGGTTTACGGAGACAAAGCTCGCCGGGAGGTTTACGCCCTGGTGCTCGAACAACTGCGCCGGGGACATCAGGCGTTCATCGTCTACCCGCTGGTGGAAGCGTCGGAGCAGTTGCAGCTTGTGCGCGACGCGACCCAGATGGCCGAAAAAATGCGTACCGGCGCGTTCAAAGAGTTCGGCGTCGGCTTGGTGCATGGCCGAATGTCACCAGCGGAGCGCGATGATGTCATGCGCGCCTTTCGCGACGGCAAGCTCGGCGTCCTGGTCTCGACCACGGTCATCGAAGTCGGCATCGACATCCCCAACGCCACCGTGATGGTGATCGAGCATGCGGAGCGCTTCGGCCTCTCCCAGCTCCACCAACTGCGCGGCCGCGTCGGCCGCGGCAGCGCCGCCGGCCATTGCCTGCTCATCAATCGCGCGCCCGGTAATCCACTCGCTGCTCAACGATTACGGGTGATGGAAAAGCAACATGACGGTTTCAAAATCGCCGAAGCCGACCTGGCCCAGCGCGGGCCGGGGGAGTTTTTGGGCACGCGCCAATCCGGCCTCGGCGATTTTCGCCTGGCGAATCTGGCGCGGGACACGCGGCTCTTGCTGGAAGCCCGCCGGGAAGCGCAAGCCTGGCTGCAAAATGATCCCAACCTCGAAAGTGCCGAGTCGGCTCGCATGAAGGAAATTCTGCTGCAGCGTTGGGCTCAGCGGCTGCAGTTGGGGACGGTGGGGTAGAGGGGCGCCCGATCTTGGATTTTCGTCCGCGGGGCCGCTTTTAGATTTTGGATTGAAGGAGGTCTGGTAGTTACGCGCTTTGCACTCCGCGTCGGCATTTTCCTTTTTTCCTGTGCTGCTGGGCCGGACGTGTTGACAGCCGGCACCGCATTGATAACAATGGCTACACGTATTTCGAGGAGGCCTTCGGCATGGAACTCGCCAAAGTGAACGCTTACTACCAGGTTACGCTTCCCAAATCTGTCCGGCGGAGGGCTAAGGTCAGGAAAGGTTCTTACGTCAAGGTCGATTACCGTGACGGGGCGATTTTTATCCGGCCCGTAACCCTCGCGACAGAGAAACGCGAATTGAGGAGTCTCAGGCAGGCGGCGGAGAAGAAGTTCGCTGAGGTTTGGAAGGACGAGGACGATGCCGTCTGGGAAAGTTACCTATAGGCAGAGAGACATT
>JAUYJC010000118.1 GCA_030688735.1 Deltaproteobacteria bacterium | reverse complement strand
ACACCGTCGCGCTGGCCAAGGAATCAAGTCAACCAAACGCGAAATTAAGCCCACCATTTCCGTAGACACACCATTGCGTGCCAGGGTCGTTGTCTTCATACGCATCGCCTCCGTTTATGCGGTATGAAAACATTATAAATGGCATTTTAGTAAATTCCCACTCCCTTAAGGATCGCGAAACTGTACGCCGGCAGGTGGTGCTCGGCGGCTGCGATCCCGCGATGTTTCTCGCCGCCGAGCACTTTAAAAAATACGACAAGGAGAATCTCGCGCCTTGCCTCATGGGCAACAGTCTCGCTCTCGCTGCGCTCAGACGTGGCGAGGTTCACGCCGCGGGAGTTCACCTGGTCGATGAGCGATCCGGAGCGTGGAACCTGCCCAATCTCAAGCGCGATCTCGGCGGATTGAACTGCACCGTCGTCACCTTCGCCCACTGGGAAGAAGGAATCATCGTCCGTCAGGGTAATCCGAAAGAACTCCGCGCCGTCGCCGACTTTGCCCGCCCTGCGGTGACAATTATTAACCGCGAGAAAGGCTCGGGAGCGCGCCGCTTACTCGAACGCGAGATGCGATCCGCGGGTATTCCATCTGCGCGAGTGAAAGGTTACGGCCATGAGGTCCTATCTCATCTCGAAGTTGCGTCGAGTATCAAAGCCGGGTTGGCCGACGCCGGAATTGGTGTGCGCGCCGCGGCGGCAATTTGCGGTCTCGACTTTATTCCGCTGCAACGAGAGCGCTACGATTTGGTAATTCCGAAAGCGCACTATGAATCGCTCCAAGGCTTGAGAACACTGCTTGATCTCATTGTCAGTAAACCATTCCGAGACGAGCTCGAAGCTTTAGGCGGCTACGACACCCGCGACACCGGAAAACTCGTCGCTGGGACAGCGGACAAATTGAAATGAAAAACGGTAATCGAATCAAAGGTGTCGTCCTTCTTTGCTTCGTAAGTATCATCACCTCGATCCTCCTAACCCCGGCCCACGCCGAGGAGATCTTGGTTTCGGCGGCGGTGAGCTTGACTGACGTCCTAAAGGACATCGGCAAGGTCTATCAGACTAAGAGCAAGCATAAAATTTTCTTGACCCTCGGCCCTTCCAACTTTCTAGCGCGACAGATCGACGAAGGCGCGCCGGCGGATGTGTTCTTCTCAGCGGATTCGGCGCAGATGGATCTCCTCGATAAGAACAGCCGCCTGGAACCGGGCACTCGAAAGAACTTGCTGTCAAATCGGTTGGTGATCGTCGTACCGGCGGACTCCAAACTCGCGATCACAACGCCCAAGGATTTGTCGAAGACCGAAGTCAAAAAGATTGCAATTGCCGATCCAGCGGCGGTCCCCGCGGGCGTCTATGCCAGCAAGTACCTCGCCGACGAAGGCTTATGGGATAAGCTAAGATCCAAGGTCGTTCCCGTGTTGGACGTGCGCGCGACGCTCGCCTCTGTCGAGGCGGGCAACGTCGAAGCGGGTTTTGTTTACAAGACCGACGCGGCAATTTCCAACAAGGTCAAGATCGCCTATCAGGTGCCGATCGAAAAGGGCCCGAAGATCATCTATCCGGTAGCGATCGTCAAGGAATCGAAGAAAAAAGACGCCGCCCGCGATTTCGTGAATTATCTCGGAAGCCCCGCCGGCAAAGCGATCTTCAAGAAATTCGGTTTCGTAATTCTCGGCTAACACCGCCGAACACGGACGCGCCGTGATCTTCTCTCCGGAAACCTGGCAAATCACGCTCTTCTCGTTGGCCGTCGCTCTGGCCAGCACGCTAGTTATTCTCCCCTTTGGAATCGCCTTCGCATGGCTCTTCGCCCGCAAAGAGTGGCCGCTCAAAAGCGTCGTGGAAACCATCGTCCTCTTGCCGCTGGTCATGCCGCCGGTATCCACGGGGTTGATCCTGTTAAAAATCTTTGGCCGGCGCAGCCCGCTCGGCCACTGGCTTTACGAGCGCGGCGTGGAAATCGTCTTTAACTGGAAAGGCGTGTTGATCGCCATGGCGGTGATGTCCTTTCCGCTGCTCGTCCGTTCGGTACGAACGTCTTTTGCCGAGGTCAATCCGCGGCTGGAGCACATCGCGGCGACACTCGGCGCCTCCGGCCTTAAGATTTTTTTTCTTGTTACGCTGCCGCTCGCTTACAAAGGCATCGTTGCCGGCGCCCTCTTGGCTTTCTCGCGCGCCCTGGGAGAATTCGGCGCCACGATT
The DNA here is from genome assembly GCA_030688735.1 of Deltaproteobacteria bacterium. GTDB lineage: Bacteria > Desulfobacterota > Binatia > UBA9968 > UBA9968 > JACPFE01. Next base: position 15,344 of record JAUYJC010000118.1, on the reverse strand, counting down.
TTGCTCGCAGGCAACATTCCCGGCCGGACGCAGACGCTTTCGCTGGCTATTTTCAATTTCGTGCAGACCGGCAAAGACTCGGAAGCCTATACCCTTCTGGGAATCACCGTCGTCCTGGCCTTCCTGTTCGTCTGGTGCTCAGAGTGGTTACTTCGATCGAGAAGCAAGACTTGACATGTTGCTGCGCTGCCGCATACCGCTCCCGAATTTTGAATTGGATATCGACGCGTCCTTCGCTGCGCGCGTCACCGCGATTTTCGGCCCGTCGGGCTCCGGCAAGACGACGCTTCTCGACGCCATCGCAGGTGTTAAAGAAGTCGCGGCGGGCGAAATTGAAATCGAAGGTAAAGTCCTGTTTTCATCGGCGCGGAGAATCAATTGCTCGCCTCAGGAACGGAACGTCGGCTACGTGCCGCAGGAAGGAGCGTTATTCCCGCATCTCTCGGTGAAACAAAACATTCTTTTCGGCGCGCAGAGAACTGGCGATACCGGGAAGGCCCGGACATCCGCAATGGATCACGTGGTCGATGTCCTTGAGATCGGCGCCCTTCTGGATCGTCCGGTCACCAAGCTTTCGGGCGGCGAGAGCCAACGCGTTGCGTTGGCGCGCGCCATACTCTGCGGTCCTCAACTCCTGCTGTTGGATGAACCTTTAGCGGCCTTGGATATCGGGCTCAAGGAAAAAATCCTACCTTACCTTGCGCGCGTCCGCGATGAGTTCCGCTTGCCCATCATTTATGTCACCCACAACATGACTGAAGTTCTGACGCTTGCTGATTGGGTATTGATGATCCGTCAGGGTCGATTGATCGCTCAAGGTGTTCCCAAGGAACTGCTTCACTCAACAACAGCGATCGCCAGTATGGATGAGAACGAAATTGAAAACGTTTTCACGGTTAGGACGGTAGCATCCGATCGCGCCGGCGGACGGAGCAAAGTCCGCACGGAAAACGGTCTGGAGCTTTATATCCCGTACCTGGTGGAATCGGCGGATCTTTTTTTCCAGGTTCGGCTCAGTGTCGATGATATCCTGATCGGAACGCAATGCCCCGAAGGTCTTTCGGCAGGAAATATCATCCCCGGCAAAGTGCGCAAGATTGAATCGCTGGCAGATCAGGCGTTACTCACGGTCGAAGCGGGAGATATTTTTTACGTCAGGCTGACCCCGGCCGCCGTTGCCAGACTCGAATTGCGCGAAGAAACCCCTGTTTTTCTTATCATCAAAGCCCGATCATTCCGTCTGCTGTAACTTCGTTTGTTCAGCGACAAGTCATCTGTTGACACCGAAACAGGTCCAAGCGACATTGATCAGTCAATCTATCGATGAGATTCTGAAGTGACCGAGAAGCGCAACTCATTGACCTTCAAATTTGGAGGAAACTTTGAGGTCTTAAAATAGACATGGATAATCTCACCCGCCGGATCGCCGATTTTGCCGCGGAGCTTTCGTTCGAACAATTGCCTGAAGATGTCGTCTCCGCCGCCACGCGATTTCTAATCGATACGTTGGCCTGCGCCATTGCGGCGCATGACTGTGAGTCGGCGCGGATCGGTCTTGACCTGGCGCGAGGAACCGCGCCGCAGCGCTATCCGGGCCGAATCCTGTTTCACGGCGAGAAGTCCACGGCGGAGAGCGCGGCCTTCGTAAACACAGCGATGATCCGCAATCTCGACTTCAACGACCAATATCCAGGCGGCCATCCGAGCGATTGTCTGGGCGCTTTTTTAGCGCTCGCGGAAGCCGCGCAAGCCGACGGTCGCCGCCTCATCGAAGCGATGGTGATCGCGTACGAACTCTTTGTTCGCATCAGCGACGCCACCGGCTTGAGATACAAAGAATGGGATCAAGGATTTGCCATCGGAATATGTACCGCCGCAGGCGTCGGTCATCTGCTCGGCTTGACGCCGCAGCAGATCGGCGAAGCCGTGGCGATCACCGCGGTCGCTAACGTTCCGATGCGCAACACGCGCGCGGGGGAGCTCTCTCTGTGGAAAGGCGCCGCGACGTCATTCGCGACCCGCAACGGCGTCTTCGCGGCGCTGCTCGCCGGCCAAGGCATGACCGGACCGGATCGTCCGTTCGAAGGCAAACATGGCTTGTGGGACATCATCACCGGACCGTTCGAATTCGAGCCGCTGCCGACAGCCGGCGGGCCCTATCGTTCTCCGGACGTGCAACTCAAAGCCTGGCCCGTGGAATATAACGCTCAGCTCCCGGTTTGGGCAGCTTTGGAGCTGCGCTCCAAAGTCGATTGGCGTGCGCTGACCGATATCGACATCGGCACATACACGTTCGCCTTCACCGAAATCGGCGGCGAGCCGGAAAAATGGGACCCGCAAACCCGCGAGACGGCGGACCACAGTATGCCTTACATCTTTGCCAGGGTTTTGCTGGATGGAGCCATATCGGTCGCGGCTTTCGACCAGTCGGCCTACCGCGATCCAGCGATCCGCCCGTTAATGAATCGGATTCACATCCGCCTCGACAACGAAGTGAATGCCATGTATCCAAACGTCGTGGCCATGAAGGTGAAGGCGACGACCAAGGACGGTCGCCTGATCGAACTTTTTCCCCGCGATCCGTTGGGCCACAGCAATAATTCCATGAATGACCAGGATGTCCGTGAAAAGTTTACACGCACCGTGGAACCTGTTTATGGCAGGGAAAAGACCGCGACGGTGTTGGAGCGGTGGTGGCGGACAAATCAGCTGTCTGCTGCCGAGATGACCGGCGCGCTGTCTCTGCTCGACTTTAAGAGCTGAGAAAGTGTTCTTCAGGCGTCCGTGTGAATCACGCGGAGGCGCGGAGGACGCGGAGTAAATAGTTTTTGATAGAAATTACTCCGAACTCAGCGAACTTGGCGCCTCTGTGGTGAATACGCCGTCACAGGAAACCCAGAAGAGCCTAAGAAAAAAACGCGTTACTATTTTCCCCCAAGCGGCTCGCACTTGATGCCCGCGCCTTCGTCCGGCACGATGAAGGTCGAGCAGCGATAAATCTGTCCTTGTGGCGTTTGCACGGTAGCCGATCCGCCCATATCCGTCACAAGGTAAGACCCCACTTTCGTGATCGAAGTGATAGCTCCCGTCGGATTGCTCGCCGAAGAAAATCCGTCGACCGCGAGAGTCAGAAGGCCGATGGTCGCGATCCCTTCTATGCCTTTGACCGGCTCCTGCGCCGCCACCGGAATCGCGCCGATCTGTCGCTTCACCATCGCCTTAAAAGCATCCGCTTCCTCGTTCATTTTGACGATCTCGCTTTTCATCTCCTTGACCCGGTCCCCCGGCAACGAAGATCCGCTCAGCGTGATCATGAATTCACGCCTCCTCAAGTCGATGTCAACCAGGCGGTTGAATTCCTGCGATCGGCCGAGAGCCACGGCGAAGGTGTTCTTCAAGAGATCCCCCATCCGCTGACGCTCGGGCCAACGCTCGGGGCGCGCGCCGAACATTTCCACTTCTTCCTGGTAGTGGTTGATCCCCGCCAGCAGCGTCATGCCGGGGCTCACCGGCCCTGTCGCGCAGCCGCACAGCAGAAACAATCCCAACAACATTGCGTATTTCGTAACCATGCGCCCAAGAATACCATGTTCCCGCAATCGGCAGAAGCTTTATAGCCAAGTGGGCGTGATCGGCTCTTGGCAACCCCTCTTGCCCGGGGTATGTATGTGCTGTCTCGCTCCCGGGTTTCCAGGAGTACGGCGTTGATCGACCCCATGAGAGATCTCGCGTCAATGAAGGGATAAAGACAACAGGAGGCATCCATGGCCCGCGTGACCGGAAGTCATTTAATCTGCAAAGCCCTCAAGCTCGAAGGTGTAAAAAACATTTTCGCCCTAGCCGGCGATCATATCCTGCCGGTTCTCGACGTGATGGCGGATCAGGATTTTCGCATCATCGACACGCGCCACGAGCAGGCGGCGGTCCACATGGCGGATGCCTGGAGCCGGATCACCGAGCAGCCGGGCGTCTGCATGTACACGACTCCTGGTTTCGCCAACGCGATCCCCGGCCTCACCAACGCCTCCCATACCGAAGCTCCCGTGATCTCCATCGCCGGCTGCGCCGACACCCACGACTTGGGTCGCGGCGCGCAGCAGGAAATCGAACAGGTCGCAATGGCCGGTCCGATGACCAAAGGCTCGTTCATGGTTCGCGATGCGCGGAGAATTCCGGAATTCATTGCGCGGGCCATGCGCCTGGCGTTCAGCGGGCGGCGCGGTCCGGTTCACCTGACGATCCCCATCGACGTCCAGGAGCAGAATGTCGAAGAGGATCAGGTGATAATTCACGAACCAAAAGAATATAGGGCCGGCAGTTCGCTGCTGGCAGACCCGGAGAAGGTGCGCCAAGCCATCGCTCTCTTGCACCAGGCCGAGAAGCCGCTGGCGGTCGCGGGGAGCGCTGCCGGCTACACGCTTTCAGGTGACGCGCTGCGCCGCTTTATCGAAACGACTCGCTTGCCAGTTGTCACCGAAGAGCAGGCCCGCGGGCTCATTTCCGACGATCATCCATATGCCTTCGGTTTTTTCGAGCGCGGTTTGAACCGCGCCGCCGGCAAGATACGCGACGCCGACGTCGTCGTGCTGTTGGGACGCAAGCAAGACTTTGTCATAGGCTTTTGCCGGCCGCCCAATGTCCGAGCCGATGCCAAAATCATCCAGATCGACCCTTCGCCCTTGGAGATCGGCCGCAATCGCGGCGTCGCCGTGGGCATGCTCGGCGATGTCACGAGCGTGCTGGAGCAGATGACCAAGGAAGCGGCGAATCACGTCTGGAAGGATCTGCCGTGGTTAGATGAGCTGCGCGCAGTGCGCGCCGCCCAAGCCGAATGGGCGGAAGACCTGGCGCGCCCGGCAACGCCGATGCACGCCCTGTTCGTACACAAGACGTTGAAATCGATCCTGCGCCCCGACGACTGCATCGTCTTCGACGGCGGCGACTTCTGCCACTTCGGACGCTCATTTTTGCCGGCGCTCAAGCCTAAACATTGGCTCTACGTCTCTAGTCTCGGAATGCTTGGCACTTCGCTGCCTTCCGCGCTCGCCGCGAAAGTCGCCTACCCCGACTCGCGGGTGTTCATGCTCACCGGTGACGGCGCCTTCGGCTTCAACGGCATGGAATTCGACACCGCGGTGCGCCACAAGCTCAACATCGTTGCCATCCTCGGCAACGATTCCGCCTGGGGCATCGACCGGCAAATTCAGCTCGGCCTCTACGGCCGTGCCGTCGCCACGGATTTGCGTCAAACCCGCTACGACCAAGTGGTGCAGGGGCTTGGCGGTTACGGCGAGTTCGTCGAACGTCCGGAAGACCTTGCTCCGGCTTTGGAGCGAGCGCTCGGGGCGCAGCGGCCCGCGCTCTTGAACGTCGCCGTCGAGCGCGCCATCAGCCCCCGCGCCGAAGCCGCCATCGGCCGGCGCAAAGCCGCGGCGCAGAAGTGATTGGCCGAACGCTTTGACGCGGCTGCTAAGCGATTTCTCTATTCGCTGCCGCCGGTAGTGTTGGAGTCGGCGGATCATCCTGTGACCGCTTAACGGGCGCGCCAACCATGATCTGCGATGGAGAAATCCATTCGCAGCCAGGCGATTGTAAAAACGGCCAGAAAAATCGAGGCCGTCGAGGCCCCCGAGTTCGAGGCCCTCAGCGACCAAGTGCGCCACGCGTTGAACTTCTCAGAGGTCACACGAGAAAGCTGACGACTCTTCACGATCTGATCCCTAAATCTTCACATTGGTATAGTGAACGACCCGCCGCGCCTTCGGAGTGTCCGGGCACAGGCGCGCCATCACGGTTAACCAGTGAGCTAACTCGTTAACGCCGATGCACCGTTCGATCGCCTGGGAGTTTTCTCGCATGGTCCGGAATTCCCGCCGCAAGCTCTCCGATGCGGCCATTTCTTTCAATTCTAGTTTTTCTTCTTCACTCAGCATGATCGAACCGCTCCCTTAGTTTCTTTGCTTCTTCCTCGATGCCGAACACATCATAGAACTCTTGAATACGGTCCCAATCTAGCCGGTTTCCAAATCGGCCCATCAGTTTTTCAATATCGATTTGCTCCTGGGCGCGGCGCTCCGGATCATTGGACATCGCCTGAACTTTGAGGCCGATGATATCCTCGGGTTGCACGGTTCTGAGACTTTGTTTTCCGCCGAAGGCCGGGTAATCCTTCGCCCGGTCAAGCATCGCAAGGGAGATCTTTCGGAAGGCATGAACAAAATCCACCGACCCCCAAGCAACCTCCGAATGCCGATATTGCGACACGTTCTCCGATTGAAACACTCGGGAATACCCTAGAGCGGTCAGAGAGCGGTCGAGCTTCGGCAGATCGTCCCGGTGGACCAGAAAATCCAAATCCAGGGTCTGCCTGGGAGCACCTAACACTCCTAGAGCGAATCCGCCGATAACCGCACACCGGATCTCAAGCCGTGAGAATTCAGCCATGAGTGTCTTGAGAACCAGTTCAAAATCCACGGCCCATTCTAATCATTAAGCCTTCTTGCCGCAAACAAGGTGGAGCCCCACGGGCTTGCCCATGGGCTCGAATCGAAGGGTCGTTTGATCCCAAGGACCCCGTGCGAATGGTCATTCGCGCTTCTTTGTATTATTATTGTTGCCAGTTTTCGCTGCTTGAGCAATTTTGCCGTGGCTATGCTGAGGCTATCGATCCAAGAGAGATCTCACGCGGAAGCGCGGAGAGCACGGAGTAAAGAATTTTGGATTAAAAAATACTCCGATCTCTTCGAACTCTTGCCCTGTGGAATACCGGGCTGCAATTCAACAGGGCGAGCGCCTCTGTGGTGAAGTAACGATTGCTGCTTTGGTTGCGGCTCTGCCGCGCTGGGTTATCTGCGACGAGGACTTGGTTTTAGCGGCAAGCAAAATTTCACGACCCGGTAAATGGTCGTCGACTCAAATCATCGGAGGAATCGGATGAAGTTCGGCGTTTTTTTACCTGTCTCCGGCCGCGCCGCCGGCCGGAAAACTCTGATGGAGGCGGCGCGGCAGGCGGAAGCGCTCGGCTACGACTCGGTCTGGGCCGCAGACCGGGTCGTCATGCCCTGGACTATCAACACCCATTATCCTTACAGCAAGGAAGCGACTTTCATCGTGCCGCCGGACCGTCCCTTCTTCGACACTCTCACCTGCCTGGCGTTTCTCGCCGGCTGCACGGAAAAGATACAACTGGGCATGAGCGTGATGGTGCTCCCCTACCGCCACCCGCTCTATTGGGCCAAGATCGCTACGACCATCGATCAGTTATCGACAGGACGGCTGATTATGGGCGTCGGCGTCGGTTGGATGGCAGAAGAGTTCGCCGCCATGAACGCGCCATTCAAGGAGCGCGGCAAGGTTTCCGACGAGCAGTTGACTTTGCTCAAGCAGCTCTGGACCGAGGAGCATATAACATTCCGCGGAGAATATTACGCGGTCGATGATATCGCCTTCAGCCCCAAGCCGTACCAAAAGCCGCGCATTCCAATCTGGGTCGGCGGCGAAGGCAAGCCGGCCCAACGGCGGGCCGGCCGATTCGGCGACGCTTGGTTTCCTTATTTCGTCAGAATTACGCCCAAGGAACTCGCTGCGCGTTTCGACAACGTCCGCGCTGAAGCGAAAAATGCCGGCCGCAATCCGAATGACGTTGCTCTCGCATGCTGCCTTCCCATCGAACTGACGGCCAGCGACGTAGCGCAGGAAGAGGATTATCTCAGAGGCAGCGTCGAGCAGGTCGCCACGGCATTAAGAAAATTTCTCGCTATCGGCGTCATTCATATCGGCTTGCAATTCATGATCCCGCACTACCCGGAGCGCCAGGAACAGATCGAACGCTTCGCCAGAGAGGCGCTGCCAGCGCTGAGAACCTAAACGGTTTGAACGTCTGGAACGATTGGAACGGCTTGAACGATTTGAACGGCTTGAACTTAAAGCGCCGCGCAGGTAAGAACCTTTAGTCGGCAAACCGTCTCATTTAAATCACAGAACAAGAAAGGACTTCGTTCATGGCCAACTTACCGCGCGTCGCATTGATCATCACCGGCGGAACCATCGACTCCGTAGGCAAAGACCGGCTCGATCTCGCCTGGTATATCGAGGCGGGAAAACGGCTGGGAGACGGCGAGCTGTTGCAGCAGCTTCCCGAGCTAAAGGAAATCGCCGAAGTGCAGGAAATCCCCTTTCGCCGCCTGCCCAGCCACGCGTTGATCGACAAAGACTGGCTCGACCTCGCGCGAACAATCCACTCGATCTTCGACGGCGACAAAGCCGACGGCGTCGTCATCACCCACGGCACCAACACCATCGAAGAGACCGCCTACTTTCTAAATTTGGTCCTGAAGACCGACAAGCCGGTGGTCGTGGTCGGGTCCATGCGGCCGTCGTCCGCGATCAGCGCCGACGGATATTTGAATCTGGTCAACGCGATCAAAGTCGCCGCCGATCCGACTTCCAAGGGACGCGGCTGCCTATTGGTCATGAACGACACGATCTTCAACGGGCGCGACGTCACCAAGAACGCCACTTACCGCGTCGAAGCGTTTCAATCGCGCGATCTCGGCCCTCTGGGCTTCGCCGACGGCGACGGCAAGATCGTCTACTACCACCAGCCGGTGCGCAAGCATACGGTGGCTACCGAGTTCGAAGTGAGCGGCCTGCAATCGCTGCCGCGGGTCGACATGGTGCTCTCCTACGTCGGCGCCGACGGCACGATGATCGAAGCCGCGGCCAACGCCGGCGCCAAGGGCATCGTCAGCGCCGGCACCGGCGCCGGACGCCCGACGCCCGCCGAAGACGCGGCCTTCGACAAATGCTTCAAGGAAAAAGGCATGATCATGTGCCTGTGCAGCCGCGTCGCCTCCGGCCGCGTCGTGCGCAGTCCCGGCTTACAGAAGCGCGGCTTCGTCGCCGGCGACAACTTGCAGCCATGGAAAGCTCGACTGCTGCTTTCACTGGCACTTACGAAGACGACGAATGCGGATGAGATTCAGCAAATGTTCGATACGTACTAGCCATGCCAGTGTCACGGTAATGATGCCAAATTGGAATTTGACATCATCCCATCGACGATCTAGCCTTGTATCATGACAAAACGATCAATCGTCAAACGCCGCAGAGCTCGTATCCCGCAACGCAAGGCGACCGCCGTCCGGCTCGATCCTTCGGTGCGACAGGGGATGCTGCGTCTCCAGGCTGCGCTCAAGAAGCCGCTGAATCGACTGGTAAACGAAGCTTTACGCGGCTTCATCAAGAGGCTCACGTCGGACGTCGAGTCCGATCTTCGGCAGATTTTGACTCGCGTACGAGTAGCCCGTCGCTCCGATCCAAAGTTCGATAATGCCATTGCCCGGGTTGTCGATGCGGAAGCGAGCTTGGGTTTCGACGACCCCGTAGAAGGCCGGACGCTACCCAAGGCCGGCCCGATGCAAAGCATTGTCCGAGACCTTCTGCGTGGCTGATTGGGACGCGGACAGCACGCGGCTGCGACAAAACCTGACTCAGGTTCTTCGCGACATCAGGGATAGCGCGCAGCGCAGGGATACTCCCACGATAGAAGCCGCACGCAAGTGGCAAGCCGACACGATGGCGGGGCTGGAAGTTCCCGATCCGACGTTCATTGGCCGCTTTCGTGGCGAGGATGGCGTTGAAAATATTCGCGTGTGGGTAGGGCGCGCTGAGGGAGTCCCACCGGCTGGGGTGGCCAAGCAACTTCAAGAGTTTGAGCAGCGCCTACAGGAGGTTGTTGCCGCCTTGGATCAAAGCTGTCCAGTCGGACAAGAGCTAGACGCCGACGGTCTGGCCGCTATCATTGATGTGTGCGCTTGGGCACACTCGGAGTGGGTTCGCATTCATCCTTTTGCCAACGGCAACGGCCGCACCGCCCGGCTGTGGGCGAATTTTTTGCTTATGCGCTACGGCTTACCACCCGCCATTTGGTTGCGACCGCGTCCTGATGGAGGATATGCCGCCGCCGGCGCTCGGGCCATGGCCGGCGACTGGAAGCCGACCGCAGTCGTATTCAGAAAGATGTTACTCGCCGTCCTTGCAGCGGGCAGGCGCAGAACGCCACCGTCAGCAGGCCCCTAGCCTCTGGAAAACGCTACGCGGTTTGACAACGCCGGCCGTCCGACGCCCGCCGAAGACGCGGCCTTCGATAAGTGTTTCAAAGAAAAGGGCATGATCATGTGTCTGTGCAGCCGCGTCGCGTCGGGCCGCGTCGTGCACGGTCCCGGCTTACAGAAGCGCGGCTTCGTCGCCGGCGACAACTTGCAGCCGTGGAAAGCGCGCTTGCTGCTTGCGCTCGCGCTCACCAAGACGACCAACGCAGACGATATTCAGAGGATGTTCGATACCTATTAGGTATCCGTTGACCGAATGACCTGGCACGCGATCAAATTCACACGCGTGGCGCAGATTGCTAAACCGCCCGCAATGCTTGAATGATGTCCAAGCGCGCCGTGCGCAACCTCTGTGCCTATAAAGCCACTCTTCTTCAGCAGGAATTCACTGCGACGTTATAGGCCCTTCTGCTTCCACCATGGCACCTTGCTAGTGTTGGGCGTGGCAGGCGAAGGGTTGGGGTTCGACGAACTAGCAGATGGAGGTGTGGGCGGAGGCTCGGCAGAAGGAAGTGATGAGACCGGCCTTTGTTTTAGGTATTTGATCCAATAGAACCCGGTCCCCGGGATGCTGAGCGAGACGTAACGCTGTCCGCTGGGAGAGACACCATACCGGAAACCAGGAATTCCCCAGCTCCACCCGATGCCGCGTTTGGACATTGTCCATCGAAATGGACCGCTCCCGAATACCTTACGGAACCTCCACATTGTACTTCCTCTCAAGCTGCCCGTGAACCGACAACGACTCGCTTCACGTATTTTGAAAGCCGAATCCCTTCAAACGCTTTGAGACGCCGTCTCTCCTTCTCCTTCTGCCAGTGCAGGGTGAAGAGACTTTTCCTCGCCTCGTTGATCCCGCCGTCTATTTCACGGAGTGTCGATGCAGTCTCGTCTGCGAGCTTTGAGAGAACTTCCCGAAAAGAGTCGTATAGTCGGACGTAGCGTGCCTGGATTTCATCAATCTCTCCCTTGGTCTTCATATTGGCAATGCTCTCCTCCGTGGTCAACTGCACTATCGGCTGGCGGTGCCCTGCTCTGATCGCATCCTCTTCATCTTTCTGTCACCGTCGCCCGCGATCTCTCTCATCCTCTAGCGGACGTCGCTGGCTCTGATACTTGGTCTGGATAGCAGTAGTTTCGCTATGTGAGAGGGCTTGGGGCATGGTCACCTGAGCCCGCGATTCGATTGATCTTCGCCAAGCAACAAGGGAAGCCGCTCGCGACGGGCCAATTCCCTTTACTCGCTGCACTCGATACGCATCGATATCAGCGGCAGATTGAAAGCCCGCAATCTTAAGGCGTAACTTGAAACTCGGCCCCACGCCAGAGATGGTTGTGGCATCGAGCGTGAAGCGGCGCAGATAAGCAAGCATGTGCTGTTTTTGCTGAGCCTTAAGCAGAGTCGTCAGTTCAGTGGCCTCATCTTGTGTCAGCCTTACGATCTCTTGGGTTAAGGCCGCATCCTTCTTCCCAACATCACTTTGAATCTTCCGAAGTGCATCTGCCTCCTGCTGAATTATGGTTTGCCGGCGGATGTTGATGGACGACAGAACTGATTGAAACGCCATTTGACACGCAGCAATTTCCTTCGACTCCTTCCATTCCACCGACTTTTGCTCTTTGGCGATTTTTGCCTGATCGACAGTGTCTTTGTCGCGACGTTTTTTCTTCGCCCTGTTTGCCGCATTGATGTTGTCCATTGTAGTCGTGATCTCGCCGTTGGTCGCTCTCAGTTTCGCCTTAAGCTCGGCGAACTCCGCAACAGCTGGTTCCAAACTGTACCGGTGCAACCAAAGCCCGACGTTGAGCAAAGCGACTAACAGAATCGCTAACGGCGCCGTACTCGTAGCCACAATTCCCGCTTGGGTCGATAGAACCAGCAGAAGCGTTCCGATAATTGAGAGCCCTAAAACGTAGCGCTCTACCGCAACAGAACTAGCGAAAGACATTGCCTGGATCGTATTGTCCGCGGGACGGAGAAAATCTAAAATCCAAGTTGCGTCTGGCTCAGGGATTGGCTGCGTATCATTGTCACGTTGATCAAGCGCGGGCTTGCCCGTCTGAGAGCGCTCATGATCGAGGTGGTCTTGCACCCAGTCCGGAATGTTGGAAGGCGAAGGCGCCCAATCTTTCTGCCACCCGCAGCTTGGACATCTGATCTGACCTCGCCCTCTGTCGGTGGGAACGCGCAACGCCTGTCCGCAGCTTCCACACGTAATCACGATATGGGCTGGGGGCCGTAACTGTTGTCCGTCGAGGGGCGGCGTTTGTTGAGGCTCTAGATAGAGGAGCGACCTAAAAACATTTCCTAAAGATCGAATTCTTTCGTCGGGGAACGTTTGCAACGCATGAAGGGCGTCGGAACCGTCGGGCTGCTCGAAGTCTTTCCGCCGGAACAGCAGGCATTCATCTCCGCCTCCGAATCGCTCCCAGAGACGTGGGTCAACTGCCAGAGCAATTATCGCAACGTATATTACCCAAGCTGAGAAGTTGTCCACGTAGGCGCCGAAATCGCTTTGAGTCCTCAAGGGATGCTGGTAGTTACGGTGGCCCACTTCATGGCTGACTTGGCCTGACAGGGCCGGGACGTACATACCGTCATAATCGATTAAACGGAGGTCCCCTTGCACGACGAATACATTGCCGTGTTGGAGGTCGCCGTGAGCAAGTCCTGCCTGCTGAAGCGTCTGTACCAACTGAACCCAGCGACTTGCCAGTGAGAGGAGGGTATTGGAACTCTCGAGATGTTTTTCAATGTAATTGTTGAGGGGCTCACCCTGAACCCATTCCATCTTAAGAATGGGATACCATTGCCCACGCACTCGAATTCCCCGTGGCAGAAAGGTGAAGCCGACCGTATAGGGAACTCGCATCCGTGAAAGATGGCCACTAATTGCAGCGTAGCGTTTCTGTTGGTCGGGGAAATCTCGCAGGAAGCATCGAACGGCCCAATGACGCTCCCCGCACTGCATCCTGTAAACACTGGCGAATCCTCCGGTCCTCGCTCGTGGTAAGCCCAGCTGATCGAGTTCCGCGTGCCCGCTTTGCAATTCTGGGTCAGCAAATGCGTAATCGGGATTTTGGATAGCCTCGTTATAGTCTTGCGGTGTAGGCCACGGCATGGTGTCGTTTCACGCTAAGTCAATTCTCAAGAGCGTCACGTCATCGTTTCGTATTTTTCGATTCACACGTAGTTCGTTCACCCACTCCCGGAACGGCTTGATCCCGCTAGTAGTGTCGAGGTCACGAAGAATACTCCACGGCCTTCGCCCTTCCTCCACCTCTCTCATAAACCAACAAGCTAACGCGTCTGTCATGAGATAAAACGAATCGTCTTGGACCCATCCTCCTTCAATCGTACGAAGATGTTCAATGACCGTGTTATTGTGGGCCGGATGACTTGACAGTAGATGTGGGCGATTCGTAAACGCTTCGGAACTATCAAGTGGAAACCGAGCAAGTATTTCCTCGCCTCGCATATGAACCAAGCAACAGTCCCCGACAGCGACTGCGCGCCATTGGCCCTGAGAACCATTGCATGACTCTTGATCCTCAAGCACGAGGCCGAGAATGGCAGCGAAGGCGCCGCTGAGAATTTTTTCTTCCGCATACCACGGAAGTGGCCTTCTCCGTACTATCGTATGCCAGCGTTGCTGTATCTCACGAAGAGCATCCAAATTGAAGGATGCGTCAAATTGGCCTTTGCAGAAATGACGTACGAGTTGTGTGGCCCAAATCTTAGAGAACGAAGACTCCTGTGCTCCGTCGGCGATAGCGAGGCGCACGCATTTAGTTTGGTCGTGGATCGGTTTGTTTGGCCAAAACGCGTCCTCATATTCGGCTTCTATCGTCCCCGCCTTTGGCATCCAGAACGCCTGCGCAAATACTTGCACGGGTGTCCGTTCTTACCGGAGGTTACTGGGCCTCGTTCCAATGTCCAAGAATTTAATCACCGCCACGATATCGGCATTGAAGACAAATCCGCGTGTGCCGTCTGACACCTTATAGCCCTCTTGTTGGGCGATGCTCCGCATGAAAGCTGGCAAAGGGCTGGACATTTGGAACAAGAGCTTCGCGAACTGATCTGGAAGACCAGCGTCGGCATCCGGAAACTCTATCGCCGACGCGGGATGGGATGAAAGATGCACGTTGAACAGAAGCACATCTCCATCATCACTGCTGAGTTTTCTGATGTCGGCGGCCGCGCTGTTGGGGTCGCCATCGGTTGCTTCCCCATCGGTTATGTTTATTACGATAGGCGGAAAGCAGCCGGGGTGCTGAGCCAGCCAGCCCTGGACCAAGCTACGAGCTTGAATTAGCGCTTGGCACATCGGGGTGCCTCCATTGGCGACCGGGTCAAACCAAATCGGAAACCGTATCGACCGATCAATTAGCCCACCCGCGCCGTCGTCTTCTTTCTTGGATCGCTCCTCAATTCGTGCTGGCATGTTAGCAATCTCGCTGATCGGAACGAGATCTCGGCCCGCAAGTGAACCACTGAAGGCGGAGCCGACCCGCACGCCGTAGCCAATGACTCCTACATGGTAAAAATCGCGAACGCCCTCTTCTTTTGCACATTTAAGGACAAGGTTCTGGAGGAGGCGGTTGATCGCATCTCCTACACTGTCAGCCTTCGTTCGTTTGGACTCTCCGCTACCAAACGTATCTGCCATCGATCCTGACTGATCTATGAGGAAGATAAAGCACGACGGATTCGCTCGGCTTATCTCAGCGCTGTACGACATATATAATCTCCTTTCGTTTTTTCGGCATGAACCCCACCGTGAGTCGAGGGCGACGAACTAAAATTATTTGGTTCAAGTCTGTATAGTAGCACATCACATCTTTATAGTAAGGTTTTCGTCCCTTTCACTTCAAGCACTTTTATAGTGGGGACTATAATTTGTAAAGCAGTCCCCGACGACGCGATCCGACAGCGGCCTACTTCTAATTTCCTACACCGCCCTTAGCGCTTGAACGATATTGAGGCGCGCCGCGCGCACGGCGGGAAGAAAGCCGCCGATCAGACCCATCAGTAGGGAAAAGCCCAGCGACGCGGCGATGATCGACGGCGAGAGGGCGAAGGAGAATGCCAGCTCCGAGAAAGAACCGAAGTTGAGCGTCGAAATCGTGAAGAACCGAAGCAAAGACGCAAGCCCCAGCCCCAACGCGCCGCCGACGAACGACAGCACCAGCGCCTCGGCGAGAAATGCCAACAAAATACTGCGCCTG
>JAUYJC010000117.1 GCA_030688735.1 Deltaproteobacteria bacterium | reverse complement strand
AGAATCGGTTCGACTGGAACTCGCAGGTGGAGGTGACCAGGTATGGCTTTAATACGGTGCGTTACGGAAATGGGTATGGGAGTGGATGTGCACGGATTGGATTATACCGCTGCCGCCAAGCGGGCGGTGTTCGATGCGATTCATCACAGCAGCTTGGGATTTCCGCGGCTAGTGGGCAAGACCGCCGACGATATGCGGGTGGATGTCACCATCGGCGTGCCCAAGCCCGAGGCGGTGGATCGCAAGGCCGTGCTGGAAACGCTGCCGCACGGCGGCGGGCACGTCAACGTGGTCCACGGCGGATTGCAGGTGCTGAATGAGCAGGGCAACGATGGTTGGCTGATCGCCAACGCCATCATCGTCGTCAGCATGGACGACGGCAAGTAGCCGCCGGCAGGCGGCGGTTCAAAGTTCAAGGTTCAATGTTCGTTCAAGGTCAGATTGGCTGCGCTCACATTAGGCAAAGTCGGTTCCAAAAGTTCCAATCGTTCCAGTCGTTAAACTCCAATACGTGGGCCAGTTCAAATCGCATCGACTGTGCCGTAGAAGCCGTCGCGGTTAGGTCGGCTTGAGCATTCGTCGATTCATCCCGCTTTAAGTTCCCGTTCTAACCGTTCCGCGAGCCATATACGAGCCAGGGTCGTCGCGTCCGTTGTGCGCTGGCGCGCAAGCTTGCTCAGCACGGCCTTCATGGCCGGCGGCAGGCGCATATTGAGTTGGGCGGTATTGTCCTGGAAAATCGCCTCTCGAAGAACCTCGTCTAAATCGCTGTGATCCTCGACGACTTCAGATACGCCTGTTTCCAGCCGATCGAATACGTCATGGAACTTTGTCCAGCGGATAACCTCTTCGTCCGTCGAGTTGCTGGTCAGGCGGGAAGTTTTTCGTTTTGTCTTTTTCATCTTCGGTGCCTCCGATAACGCCGCTTTTGAGCTTCGGTCATGCCGTTCATATGAAAAACTCTTAGCCGATGGTTCGGTAAAACACGATACACAACATGGAGATATGATCCGCTTAGATTTCTTCCGAGCAATTCGTAGACCTCTTCAATCCCACGTTGACTCCGAATCTTCAAATAATCCGCTGCTAACAGTTCATAAAAGTCTTGTTTGGTATAGCCGTGCCGAAATGCGGAGCTGGTAAAGACAACCTCCATTGAGCCAGATCCTAGCAATTGCTATACGTCATCGCAAACCTCAATTGGCAATGCTCACCGCGATTCGCTCCATCGACACGGATAACCAAAAACAACCAGCTTCGAGAAACGCGTTTTGCAAGTTCGGGTAGCGGTCGGTGATCCTCCCCGTTGGTCGCCTGCGGGGTCACTACGCCGCAGGCGAAATGCCCTGTGGATTTGCTAAGATCGGAAAACAGCCGGAAGCCGCGATGACTGACATCAATATACCCCGCCGTACCAGCACAGGGTGCGCGGAATGATCGATACCCATGCCACTGAGAAATCAGGAAGGCGGCGGATTTTTTACGGCTGGTACATCGTTGCCGCGAGTGTCGCGGCCAACACGATCTTCTCCGCCGCCTATTTCCAGGGCTTCGGCGTTCTCATCCTCCCGATAGAACGCACCTTCGGCTGGGACCGTTGGGTTGTTTCCGCCGCCATGTCGCTGCGCCAGTTGGAGTCCGGCATCGTCAGTCCCGCTGTTGGCTTTCTGTTGGACCGCTTCAGCGCGCGTAAATTGATTTTCTGGAGCGCGGTCATCTCAGGCGTCGGCTTCATCGGCCTCGGCTTCACGACCGGCATCGTCACATTTTTTCTCTTATTCGTGGTCATTTCCCTGGGAGCATCCGGCGTCAGCCACGCAGTTACCTGGCCCGTGATCATCTCGCGGTGGTTTCGTCGCAACCGCGGCCTGGCCACGGGGCTTGCGGTAACGGGTCCCATCTTCGGCTCGCCCCTCGTCATACTGAATACGCAGATCGAGGAGGCGTACGGCTGGCGCGTCGTCCTGTTCGGCTACGGTGCCTTGGTCTTGGTCGGTGTCACGCTGCTCAGCATGCTGGTGCGCGACCGGCCGGAGCCCTACGGCTTGCGGCCCGATGGCGATCCGCCAGAGGATAGCGCCTCCATTGAACACTCTACCGGCCCATCGCGCCGCCGCACGGATACCGGGCTGACGATTCGCGCGGTGTTCCGCACCAAGGAGTTCTGGCTATTCACGGGCTACTTGTCGGGGACCTTCGCCGTAAACTCCGCGGTCCAAGGCCACATGATTCCCTACTTCCAGCAAGACATCGGGCTTACCGCGGCCTGGGCTGCGGTGGTCATGTCCATGGTCTTCATCATCAGCGGTATCGGGCGCATCGGCGGCGGCTATCTGCTGGACAGAATAGACTATCGCCTCGTCCTGGCAGTCGTCGCCGCGATGATGGGCTTTGCGCTGTTGTACCTTCAGGTCGTGGCCGTCAAAACGGTCTGGGCCACATTGCCCTTCGCGCTGATGTTCGGCGTCAGCTTCGGCTGCCTGGTTCCCATGCGTGGCGCCGTCGGCAGCATTATGTTCGGCACCCGGGCCATCGGAGGAGTCTTGGGCCTGCTGCAGGGGGGCTCCATTGCGGCGGGGGTCATCGGCCCCTTGGTCATGGGTATTATCTTCGACCTGAACGGGAACTACTCCACCGCCATCTGGGGACTCATCGTCATCAGCGCTTTGATGATACCGATGTCCCTGGCCATGGCCTCGCCCGCCGAGTTGGCCACCCGCATTGGGCAGCAGCGGAGCAGCGATAAGGGTAGTTGACCCTCCTCTTAAGGCTGCTCAGAGCCTAGGAAAGGGGGTCGGAAAGGGGGACACTCACATCTTTACCTTTGACATTCACGCCCCGAGAGTACAGTGTTACCGTCCATGAATCTGAAACGGAGGGGTGAGCGTCGGGATCGGCACTTCAATCACTGTGGGACGATGGCTTTGCTGGAGCCGGGGTCGGTCTAGAACGATAGCGGCGACGCGAATTCTCTCGAGGACTCGGTTCCGGTCGCCTGTCCAGTTGGTCGGAGCCATGCACAATGCAAGCGGTGTTCTGTTCGCCTCCTGTCGCGGCGATGCTTGTAAAGAACAGTCGAGTGCAGCCTCGTCGGATCGTCGTCAGGTTTCGGGTTTCCTATCTTTTGCTGTTTGCCTGTTCCAGTTCTTCAATGGCCTGTTTTATTTGCCGTTGATGCTCTCGCACTTTGGTGAAGTAGTTTACTCCTGCCGCGATTTGTTGGTCGCGCGGTTGGTCGGCCGAGCCAAAAGCTAAAGAGCCGGATAGCGACGCAAGTCCTTTTGATCTTTCGTCGGCCTCTTCATACAGTTTGAGTCGCTCGTCAACCTCCTGCTCAACATACTGTCTGATTTCTGCGTCCGTTTTTTCGGCATACTGGAGATCAATGCCTGGGTAGCGGCGAATAACCTCCCAAACGTGAATAGGAATCGGCACCATGACTCGATTGTAGCTCGCCTCAAACTTTGTTCCTTCGAGTTCGAGATAGACGCAATCTTCGTCAAGTGCCTCGTGGTAAAGATGGAAATTACGGCCATATGCGATGGTACTTTTGGTAGACATTTGCGCCTTCTCCCTTGGGTCCGGCGATCAGGGCAAGTCTCGTTATCCTGATGATCGTCGATTTGTCCCGGATTTCTGAGTTGGTCAGTCCCAATCCTTGATAAACTCCAAAACATTACGGTTGAAAGCATCCGGCTGCTCCCAGTTGATCGAGTGGGCGGCCTCGGGCAGGACGATGAGCTTGGCGTGGGGGATATGGGCGAGCTGTCGTCGCATGACCCAGGGCGGCGTTTGCAAATCCTGATCTCCGGGCATTAGCAGCGTCGGCACGCGAATCGTTTCAAGCTTCTGATATGTGATCGTCGTGCGTTGCGGCTGCACCAGAGCGCCTTGCTGGCGTGAGTTGTGGTGAATCTCTAGCCACTTTTTAAGGCTCTCCGGGCTGGTCGCCATGTATCCCATGCTGACTTCTCGAAACTCCGCAGGCCAGCTTGAAAATCCTGGGAGGGTCGTCTTCTCACGAAGCTTGCGCGTTTCTTCGTCGGTAATGGCGCCGCCGCTGGCGGCGATGACCAGGCTACGCAGCCGCTCCGGATGCCAGAGGACATAGTCATAGGCGGCGAAGCCGCCGCCCGCCACGGCGACGAGATGAAACCGGTCGAGCTTCAGGTGTTCCACCAGCGCGTGAACATCTTCCGCGATGGTGCCGGGCTGAAGACCGGTGGCAGGATTCGCCGTGCTGCGACCCCAGCCGCGCCGATCGAAGGTGATGACCCGATAGCCTGCATCGACAAAGCCCGGAATGTTGTATTGCCAGCTATCGGCATTGCCGGTGTTGGCGTGAAGCAGCATCACCGGCACACCGTTGCCGCCACTATCCGTGTACCAGAGGCGCACCCCCGGGAGATCCGCGTATCCAGCGAATCGCGGGAAAGGAGTTTGTGCCGCGGATACCATAAACAGAGGAGACGATGGTCCGTACCCGATCTTTGCAGCAAACCGTACTTTAAACGGTCGCGTCATGTCAACTTCAAGGCCACTCAAATCCAAGCGCACGGCTCGCATCCGTCCTCAAGTCATGGGGTCAGCCGTGATATTTGGTGTGTCCAGATGAATTGCTGTCGTGATCCATAGGGTGACTCTCGTTTGATGAGGGAAGTCCCGCGGCGGTAAAAGCCAGGAGCCGCCTAGCTTGGGTAGCAGCATGGAGAGTAATCGAGATGCTGGAGCCTACCGAC
>JAUYJC010000096.1 GCA_030688735.1 Deltaproteobacteria bacterium | reverse complement strand
TTGCGCCAAGCGTTGGCTCTTCTTGACCAAGACACGGCTCTAACCGCAGTTACGGTTGAAGGTCTGCTCGCCGAAGACGAAGAAGGCAAGCCCCTTGACACGTGGGATGGTGTCGATTGCGCGCTCTATTATGGCAGCGATCCTGCTGCTAAAGCGGATCGAATCGCAATCGCTCAACTCAAGTACTCCGCGGCGAATCGTGACCAAGCTTGGACCGTTGCTCGTTTAACTCAAACTAGCAATAAGAAGAAGAACAACTCTGTTATTGGTAGATTGGCGAATGCCTTCGCTGGTCTTAAAGATAAACAACCCACCCTCGCCACAACCGAAAATTTGAGGGTGCGGTTCGTCAGCAATCAGTCGATTGATCCAATCATAGGCAACGCCCTGTCTGACATCACCGCGCCAGAACATGCTGCTCTACTTGCCGCAAGCCGACTGACCGAACAGGACTTCGAGACGTTCACGAGGGCACTCGACTTTTCCGAATGTGGACTAGGGTCACGCTTTGCTCTTGAGGAACGTGTACTCGCTACCATCTCCGAATGGACCGATGATGACGCGCGCGCTGCTGTCAATGACTTGATGTCGTTTGTGCGACGCAAGATGATGCCGGAAGCGACGGGCGAATTTATTACCCGCCAGTCAATTCTACTTTGCTTCGGCTTCTCTGATCCAGGTGCTCTGTTTCCATGCCCTTCCGCCATTAAGCAAGTGGATCGCCTGATTTCCCGCGAGGCGTCTCGAAATGTTGCGGATCGAATGAAAAGTGGGAAGCAGCGCATCTGCCTTCACGGGGATGGTGGCAGCGGAAAGACCACTGCACTTCAGGAGATAGCGTGTCTCTTACCACCCGACTCTGTCGTTATTGTTTTTGACTGTTACGAAAACGGACGCTACCTCGATTCCGATGCGTACCGACACCGAGCGCCAGATGCTTTTCTTCAAGTTTCGAATGACATAGCTCGTCAACTTCGAATTCCGCTTCTACTAAGCCGCAAGGAGGGTCTTGACTATCCCAGGGTGTTTAAGAAGCGGCTCGAAAGGGCCACTGAAGTGGTTGTCTCTAGGCAAAAGGTAGCCCTGCTCGTAGTCATCGTGGACGCCGCAGATAATTCTGTTATCGCTGCCAGCAGCAGGGCTGAGAAAAGTTTCGTTCACGAATTTGTCAGGTTGGGAGACCTACCCCCCAACGTCCGATTGGTTGTCACCACGCGAACAGGCCGGTTGCCAACCCTGAATTTACCAGGCGATTTTGATTCAATTGAGATCAAAGGCTTTGACCGAATCGAGACGGCCTCTCACGTCCGGGGCGTCTGGAGTGCGGTGCCAGATACGTGGATTGACGATTTTCACCATCTATCAGGCGGTAACCCACGAGTGCAGCAGTACGCTCTGGACTACGCCAAATCTGATCCGGCAAGAGCGCTCGACTATCTGCGACCGAACGGTAAAAGTCTTGCTCAGGTGTTTCGGGAGCAACTCGACTACGCGCTGCGTAAACAAGGCGGCGATAAAGAGATTAAACTTTTCTGTGCGGGGCTTGTGGCTTTGCCGCGGCCGGTTCCCTTAACGGATCTATCCGTCGTAACGGGGATCAGCGTGGCCCAACTGCGGGATCTGTGTGCCGATCTCGCTCCGGGAGTGCGGCTGACGGACGACTCGATTGGTTTCGCTGATGAGGACTTTGAGCATTTTGTACAACAAGAAGCAGAGTCCAGCCTAGGGCCCCTTCGGGCAAATATCGCCGAGTATTTTTTAAGGCGCCGTACGTTAGACGCATATGCGGCTACGCACGTAGCGACGGCTCTACTTGCAGCTGGTCGAGGACGGGAGATCATCGATCTCGTCAAGGCAGATCACGAGTTGAAAGTGATCGGCGATCCGGTGCTGCGACGTGAAGTGCAACTGGAACGGCTTCGACTCGCCATGAAAGTGTGCAGAGAGTCGGGCAATAATGTCGACGCCATGCTGACGCTGCTCATTGGTGCAGAAGCACTAAAAACTGACGCTGCCATCCATAACACGCTTGTTGAGAATCCAGATCTCGCTGCGAACTTTGCACGTGACACCTCCAGTAGGATTGTCCTACGCGATCCCGAGCAGATTAAAAACCACGGGCCTCTTCTCTTTCACCTTATGGCGGCTGATGCTCGCGACGGAGACAGCATTTCAGTTCGCGAAGGACACAGACAAGTACGTGCCTGGTTGCAGCGTCGGACCGAGGACCACGAGGAGCGAAAGAAAAAACATCCCCGATCGGAACCCGGGTCTTGGTCTATCGGTGATGATGACATCGCCGCGGAAACAGAAGCCGTGCTCCGCGTCGAAGGCCCGCGTCGAGCCGTAGATCGCCTAATGCAGTGGCGCCCTAAGTCCGTGGCGCTACGCGTGGCAACCATCTTAGCCTCTAAGCTGATTGCATCAGGAGAAGCCTCGCTCGTCGAGCGTTGCCTGGCCGAGGCATCAATCCAGGCGCCATGGGATTTGTTTCTCCTCACGCCACTCGCACTTGCTGGAAAAAAGATCGACATATCTCGCCTTGAAATCAGTGTCCCGCGTCTCCTTCGAAGCAGCGTAATCCGACTCGATCAGCTAGCCAATTCGTGGAGAAACGAGGACGCTATCTGCGATTACCTCGACACGATTCTGACTGCTTGCGAAGTGATCGTCGCTCGTGGCGGTGACGGCGCCCGTATAACTCCCGTGCTTGAGCGCTTTGTGGAACGGGAGTTTCGTCGGCGCGACAAACTTTTCACATCACAAGTATCGGTAATCGACTTCACCTTGCGTGCACACGCCCTCCTAGAGCGTATGGCCGGCAGCCGACCTACGCTCGAGACTTATTGGGTCGATCCTCCTGAACCGCCCAAGGATTTGCCACCCGAGAGGGTCGAGCAACTTAACAAGTCAGACCACGAAAAGAAGGACGAGTTGCAAGCCTTCATTGGGCCGCTCGTTGATCTCTATGATATTCGTGCTCAAGCCCTGCTAGGTTCGATAACACCGGAAGACGTCGTCGAAAAAGTAAGAACCAAAATCGCCGTGTTCAATGAGCGGGAGTATCGGTACTCACTGAAACACGACGCACAGCCGATGAGAACGCGAGTTGGCTTGTCGATCACTCGACTCATGGCCATGCCGAGCGTGGACCGAATAGCTATATTGGAGTGCTCCAGCGGGATCATAGGCCCTCACCCCGATCTCTACGGCTCTGCTGAGGCGCAGGTCTTCGCCAGTCTTGCACTGGACCACTCGCTGCACAATAAAATCCTCAGCGCGGTCACTGCTAGAGCAAAGGCCGTGAGGAGCATGAAAACGTCGGCGGATGACAAACTCGTCGCGCTCATACGCGCCGCACGCCTTCTTGTCCCCATCAGCTACAAAGACGCAGAGAGTTTGTTCAATGAGGCGATCGAGGTGGCGGGTGAACTCAACTCGGAGGCCGTTCACGAGATTGCGTTGTTTGCGCCGCTGGCAGAGCGTGCCGTGGCCCGCATGCACGCAGATGAAAGACGAGTTGTGGCCCGTAGTCTGGCAATCGTTATCGCCGACGCAGGCGTCCGTCTCGCTGGGTATGACCACTTCCCTTGGGAAGAGTCCGCGCGGGCACTCGCGACCCTTGATATCGGCATTGCGCTCGCTGCGACAGCTAGATGGGAAGATTCGAACATTGTTGATCGGGCTTCCTTCCTTCCATCTATTTTGGAAGCAGCCCTATCCCGCCACGAACTGTCACCGGTGCAAGTCTCTGGCCTTTCCCCGCTGCTCGATGAGTTCAGCGTCGATCTGATCGGTCGGATCGTAGACGAGGCGATCAGACAAAAAAATGATTTTGACCCGAAAGCGTTGGCCGAAGAGCTCGCACAGGAAGAATTGTTGTGGTTCGGTCAGGGCATTCGACAACAGGTATGCGAAAAGCTGAAATTGCTGCCGATAAAAGACGGCCCTGGCTTTTGGATGGATCGACTCGCACGCGCTACGACGTTTCATCAAGTCGTGAGACCAAGCCGAGCCCCCTTCACTTCTGAGCGGGAGAAAGCGCGCCATTACCAGTGGGACATAAAACGATCTGATCCTCTGGCCTGTATAGACTGGACAGCGCATCGCTTCGTGTCAACCCCAGAGATTGACGAGGTTATCGCACGTGCTTTCGCCGCCGCGAGAATGGCTGACACATTCGTATCGATGTCGGACATCTTTGATCGAATGCGAAGTCTAATCCCGCTCAGCGATCGCGTGGCCCATCTCGAAGCTTTGAGCCGGAGCGAGTCTAGCGAGGCGACGGACTATGAACGTGTCCAAACTATCGCCAAAGGCGTCGCTGAGTGGTCTGAAGCGCCATCCGTTAGTCAGTGGTGCCGTGAGCGTCTCATGGAAGTCATAGTCGATCTGTTGCCTGGGTTTAGTTATTGGATTGGCAATAGGCAGTCTCCTCTTCCAGCGTTGCTTGAGAAATCCGGGGCGTTGGATAATAAGATCTGTGCTGCACTGATCGAGGGCATGGAGCGTCACGTCGATTCGCTCCCCGTGCGAACTATATACGCTTTCGTGGGACTGGCGGGGAGCTATTGCTTACCCAACGAAGCAGCGCAGGTCATTGCGCGCTACGCTGATCGGCTGCTTCGGCGCATCCCAACACATGAACAGGACGAGTGGAATCTTGCTGACATCCCTACGGAACCTGCAGCAGGCATTGCGCGGCTCCTCTATGCTTTCATGGGGGATGTAGACGTCTGGATCCGGTGGCGGGCAGCGCATGCTCTACGGCGGCTCGTTCGGCTTGGAGACACCTCGACTTTAGACAACCTTGTTCGCCTCTACGACATAACGAATGAGTCTAGTTATCGCAAACCGGACGCGCCATTCTATTGGCTTGCGGCCCGGCTCTGGTTAGTGATGGCGCTGGACCGTATAACCGATGAGACGCCGTTGGCGGTAGGACGTCACGGGCCGCGGCTACTAGAAATCGCGAGGGACGACAAGTTTCCCCACATTCTCATCCGCTCGTTCGCAAAGTCGGCTGTCTGCAAGCTTGTAGAGAGAAGAGCGTTGGCGCTCAACCGAAGTCAACGAGATGCGCTGAAGCGAGTGAACAGGAGTCCGGTGCGCCGAAAGACAGGCCGGAAGTCGTACACGGTCGGCTTCGACAGATATAAATACAGGCAAAGCGAGGATCGTCGCTTCCATTTCGACACGATGGATACTCTACCTTACTGGTACAGTAGGGCAGTAAGACGTTTTGCAGACCTCGACGTAGAAGAATTCCTTGACGCCGCCGAGCGCTGGATCGTTGACCGTTGGGAAGTGCAGGGCGAAACCTGGCGCTGGGACCAGGAGCCGCGGCAACTCCGCTTCTCCGACCGCTCGGTCTCCTCAATGCATTCGCACGGATCGCTGCCGATACTGGAGCGCTTTCACACCTATCTCGAGTGGCACGCAATGTGGTGTGCGACAGGCGAGCTGATGCAGCGGCACCCGCTCGTAAAAGGCGAGGAGGATGACTACGATACGTTTGAACATTGGCTCAGGGGGGAAGGCCTGACTGCGCCCCCATTGTGGTTTGCTGATCTCCACGGCCCGAAGCCTCTTGAGGACCAGCTATGGTTTGCGCCTAAGACCGACTTCGATGTTTGGATAGAAGACATTAGTGATGATGACTTCCTAGCAGAGCTGGGGTTGAACAGTCGCGACGGATCAATCGTTGTTGACGCCTATTACGACACACAATCGCGAGGCTTTCAGTTATCGGTCCGGGTGCACACTGCACTAGTCTCCCCTGACACAGCGGGAGCTCTCGTGCGGGCACTCCAGACGATTGAGGACTCCTGGGATTACAGGATTCCGACAGCGGACGATGAACTCGAACTAAATGTTCCGCGTTACAAACTGGTGGGCTGGCTCATCGATGACAGGCACGATTTAGGAATTGATGAGCGCGATCCTTTCCGGTACGGCGTCCGGGCGATTGAGTCCCGTCCTTCGAATAAAATAGCGACAGCTCTCAATATCGAGTTTGTTTACGATGATCA
This sequence comes from Deltaproteobacteria bacterium, assembly GCA_030688735.1. Lineage (GTDB taxonomy): Bacteria > Desulfobacterota > Binatia > UBA9968 > UBA9968 > JACPFE01. The sequence goes on along the minus strand of JAUYJC010000096.1, from coordinate 24,782 downwards.
GGCGAGATGGGTGGAAAGGAGTCGGCGGAGAACGGTGTTCGTATACGAAGCTTGGGGAGATACCGGCGGCGACGAGGCCGAAGATAGCTTCCGCCATAGCGACTATGTCCGCTCCAGCGGCTGGCGCCTTCGAGCTGACAAAGAGACTTTGAGGATTCTTCTCAATAAGATGAACCTTGATTTGATTGTCGAGATCGAGATAACACGAAAGAACAAAGGCTATGAATACTCGCGAGATGACGAAAAAAAGACAAAGGAGGCTCGATTCGACAGGGTCGTCCGCCTCCGGAGAGATGGCGCCATCGAAGCAGCCGAAGGACGTCTTGGCACTTGGACGGCACCTCGTCCGTGAATTGGGTTTCCATGACGGAGTCGATACCCTGGGCCGCTGGATGGCCCATCATGTGGCTGAACTCATGCAGAAGTCGATCAAAGGATCAACCGCGGCTGAGCGCTCAAACGCACGGAAGACTGCAACTGAGACGATCCTAAAAATCTGGCAGCACCGCACATCGCTGCCCGGTAACGCGTATCCGTTAGCGCGTTACAAAGAAATTCTGAAGGTTTTGGAACTACTGCGGCCGGATGACAATCCGTTTAAGCATTTTGGTCATGACCCCGGCGTGAAGAGGGACCAACTTGCTGCGGGCCTCTTTGGCGATCTATCGCGCCTAACGATCGCTCTCTTATTAATGAAGGTGCAAAGTGAAAAAAAGTCTATAGTGGTTAGTGCCGTCGCGGGTAAAACTCTCACCGGGACGGAGCGGCATGTCTTAAAAGCACTGCAACAATGGGGCGATCTCTTCAAATCACCCGCTAAAAAGTCCGGCAGAGCGAGAAAGCGCGAGACAACTGGCGACCCCGCAAAATTAAATCTTGACGAGGCGGCGCTCAGTTTGATCGATAGTATATCGAATATGCTTGTTGAGCTGCGAAACGAGATTCAGAAGTCGACCGAGCCGACGCCCCCATGAATTTGGGAATCGGCAGTTTTAGGGCCTTGATCTTTTCTGGCTAAGATACGACAGCCCGAAGAATCCGACAACCGCGGAGCCGCTCTCGAACCATTCCGCGAAATCGCCGCCGATTTCGATGCCGCGCGCAATTGGGTTTCCCATTGCCGGTCTGTTACACTAAGCCGCCGAGGAGGTTGCCGCCATGAAGGATCAGTTGACTTCGGTATTTCAGAAGGTTCCTGAAGCATATATTACGTTTGTGGAGGAATTGCCCGGGGCCAATGCGCAGAGCGACACTATCGAGGAAGCCAGATCGAACCCTCTAGAGGCGGTTCAGCTGGTCCTGGAGGCGAACCGCGCGCTGGTTGAAGAAACGTTGCGTGGCAAGCCTCGATGAATCGTCAGAGTGGAAAAGTCTCAACGCTTCCCCGTCATCGCGAGATCAACGAATTTCTTGCCCACAAGATTTGCAGAAACCTAGAGTTACCCAAGCCGTAAAATGGCACAACATTGACTCTTCGCGCTGACATCGCCCGGTCATCTCCTGATCACTTCGTAGCCTTGATCTTGGATAACGAGGTGACGGTGGGGGAATTCGTCGTGAGTCCACCACTTTCCTGGACCCGTTTCGTCCAGCGCGATGGAGTCTTTCGAATCGCTGACGGATATCCAAATGTCTTGACGGCGGCGCAAGCCAAGTTCGAAATGAGAAACTGGGACGAGGTTTTGTTGTCGAGCATCATTCGCGGGTTGACGGACTTGGGCGACGGCGTGGATTATGTGCTGCTCGGCAATAACGCCGGCCAAGGATTGCCGCTCGCTCAAAGCCTGGCGCCGAACATGATCGCCGACCGCGCGGCGATCATCTACGCCAACAGCCTGCCGGAGAGAAAGGCGTATGAGCAAATCGGTTACCGAACCTTTTTTCGTAGGAGCGAGGCGATTTCCCGTTTGCTTCAACTAGCAGACAACGCGGGCCGGCCGCTGGCCCTCTGGTTCATCAACACCATTCAACACAACGAATTCAACTACCATGACCCCTAAAACCGAGACGGGAGACATCGATGATATCTTCGAAGGACGAACTTGTAATTTTAAGAGATAGGCTCGATCGGTTGGAGCGCGGCAATCGGCGCTTAAGGCGAAGCCGATTATTTGCCTTTCTCGGAATCGGGCTTTTGTTCGTTATGGGGCAGACGAGTCCTAGCGTCGTTCCTGATGTCATCGAGGCGAAACGTTTCGTGGTCAAAGACGCGAGCGGGAGAAATCTAGCGGCCCTCGGCACGGACCGCGATGGCGCGCCGCTGCTGGTGCTGACAAATCTGGACGGCGGTCTCGGAGCGACTTTGGAAGTTACCGCGGCGAGAATACCGACACTGACTCTCTACGATAGAGCCGGCAATTCCCGCGCCATTATGTCGGTAGACTCGGAGGGATCCCCCAGTCTTTCGCTGAACGATAAGACTGGCACTCCCCGCGTCGGTCTGGCGGTCGCCACTCAGGGTTCGGGAGGTCTGGTGTTGTACGGCGATAAGAATACGGCAAGAGCTTCCCTGGGACTGGGAACAAGTTGGTCTCCGTACCTCGTGTTCATGGACGATGACGGCAACATTCGTACGGCGTTGGGACATGCGGACGCGCTCCCTCCTGCTTTGACTAAAACTTTTCGCTTGGCTGATTATTCAATGATGGTGCTGAACGAGAAAGGCGGCATGGTTTGGAGCGCGCCTCAGAAGGAAGCGCCATCCGCGGCAACTCAGACTAAAGCAGTAACCAAAAGTAAGACCAAAGCCATCCGAGGTCGTCGCTAAGGTTGGCCCTTCGACCTGAGCCCCGGCCAAAGCCGGGGCCCTTGCTCAGGTTTCCGCCCCACGGGCTTACTGGAAAATGCCATGGTCTCGCCCGTGGGTCTCCACTCGGCGGGAACTCGGGAAAGCACGGCGATTCAAGCGAAGGTCCGGTCGCGTTCCTGAAATGTTCATACGAATACTTTCCGCTGAGATTGAAGAACACGGTAAGTCGGTGATAAATTGATAAGAGTAACCCGAGGATGCTGCGACTTAATCGTGACCACATTCGATCTCAGTGAATATTTGGCGGATCGCCGCGCCGCCATTGATCGCGCGCTCGACCGCTATATCGGCGCGCAGCCGGGGCACAACCATACGGTGTGGCGCGCCATGCGCTATGGACTTTTTCCCGGCGGCAAGCGCATCCGGCCCATTTTGACTCTCGCCGCGGGCGAGCTCTTCGCTGGAAAACAACAGGACTTGATGCCGTTTGCCTGCGCCATCGAAATGATTCACGCCTATTCATTGATTCACGACGACTTGCCGGCGCTGGACGACGACGATTTGCGCCGCGGCGCGCCGACCGCGCACAAGGTCTTCGGTGAGGGCATGGCTTTGCTTGCCGGCGACGGCCTATTGACCGAAGCTTTTTGCCTGTTGTCGGCTGCGGAGGTGAGAAAATCGCTGGCGCCGGATTTGCTCACCGAGCTTATTCATGAGATCGCCTGCGCGATCGGCGTGGCTGGGCTGGTGGGCGGTCAGGCCGCCGATCTTGAGGCGGAAGAGCGGGAGGTCGATCTCGCCGCGGTGGAATATGTTCACGTGCGCAAGACCGGCGCTCTGATTCATGCGGCCGTGCGTATCGGCGCGCGGGTCGCTGGCGCCAAGGGCGCCGAGCTGCGGCAAGTCTCCCGCTACGGAGAATATCTCGGGCTGGCTTTTCAGATCGCCGACGATGTCTTGGACCACCAGGGAGAAGAGCCGGAGTCGCGCGTCGAGTCTGGGCGCAAGGAGCGCAAGAAGGCCACCTACCCGTCCGTCGTCGGCGTGGCCCAGGCGAAGGAACGGCTTGCGGAATTATTGCAACAAGCCGTAAAACAGTTAAGTTCCTTCGGTGCCGGCGCAGAACCCCTTCGCGCCATTGCACTGCAAGTGGTGGGAAGGGCTGTGTCAGAAAATTTGAGTTCCAAGATTGAGGAGACACACCCTTGAGCAAAGCAAAACTACTCGATGGCATCGAATATCCGCGGGACGTTCGCCGGCTGGCAGTGGAGGAGTTGCCGCAACTCGCCCAGGAAATCCGGGAAGAGGTCATCTCCGTTGTCTCCGAAGTCGGCGGGCACTTGGCATCGACTCTGGGCGCGGTGGAGCTGACGCTTGCGCTCCACTATGTTTTCGACACGCCTGAAGACAGGATCGTGTGGGACACCGGGCATCAGGCCTACGCCCACAAGCTCATCTGCGGCCGGCGCAATCGGCTCGCGACGATTCGCCAGCTCGGCGGCATCAGCGGATTTTTGAGCCGCGATGAGAGCGAATACGATGTCTTCGGCGCGGGTCATGCCGGCACGTCAATTTCCGCCGCGCTCGGCATGGTGGAAGCCAATGCGCTGGCGGGATCTTCGCGCAAAGTGGTGGCGGTGATCAGCGACGGCGGATTGAGCGCCGGACTGACGTTCGAAGGGCTAAATCAGGCGGGCCATCTGGACAAGGAACTGATCGTCATCCTGAACGACAACGAGCATTTCATCGATCCGCGCGTCGGCGCGGTATCGTCGTTCTTGAGCAAACAGTTTACCACGGGTTTCGGCGTGCGCACGCAAAGGAGAATTTCGCACATCCTTTCTAGTTTGCCGCGGGGCGAAGACCTAAAGCATGCGGCCCGCAGGCTGAAGGATTCCTTCCTGGGCTTGGTGACGCCCGGCTTTCTCTTTGAAAGTCTCGGTTTTCAGTACGTCGGCCCCATCGACGGGCACAACATTTCCGAGATGGTGACGACGTTGGAAAACATCAAGCATGTGGAGGGACCGACGTTAGTCCACGTGATGACGAAAAAGGGCAAAGGCTACCCGCTCGCGGAGCAAGACCCGGTGAAGTATCACGGCGTCTCGCCGTTTCATGTGCTGACCGGCAAGCCGAAGAAAGAAAAAGGACCGGTGGCGAGCTATACCGATATTTTCGCTCAGGCGCTGATCAACATAGCCAAGGCCAATCCGAAAGTCGTCGGTATTACCGCTGCCATGGGCAGCGGCACCGGCATCGATAAACTGTCAAAAGAAATTCCCGGCCGGTCTTATGACGTCGGCATCGCCGAGCAGCACGCGGTGACCTTCGCCGCCGGGATGGCCACCGAAGGCTGGATCCCCGTGGTGGCGATCTATTCGACCTTCTTGCAGCGCGGCTACGACCAGATTCTTCACGACGTCTGCTTGCAGAATCTCCATGTGGTTTTTGCTCTGGACCGCGGCGGATTAGTGGGCGCGGATGGTCCGACGCACCACGGCGTTTTCGATTTCGCCTACATGCGCTCGATTCCGAATCTAGTCATCATGGCGCCCAAAGACGAGAACGAGCTGCAGCATATGCTCAAAACCGCCGTCGATTATCCAGGGCCGATCTCGTTGCGTTATCCTCGGGGCGAAGGTTGCGGCGTTGAGATGGATCGCGAGTTACGCAATCTTGAGATCGGCAAGGCCGAGCTTTTGAGGAGCGGAAAGGACATCGCTATTCTGGCCGTTGGCCACACTGTGTTGCCGGCGCTGCGAGCGGCCGAGGATCTCGCTCCCCTGGGAATCGACGCGGCGGTGGTCAATGCCCGCTTCGTAAAACCGTTGGACCGAGATCTATTACGCGACATCGTCAAACGGGTTCACGCGGTGATCACGGTTGAAGACCACGCGGTTACCGGCGGATTCGGTAGCGCGGTATTGGAATTTCTCGCCGAGGAAGGAATCGGCGATGCACGCGTACGGCGCTTGGGGGTACCGGATCGTTTCATACCCCATGGCACTCAAGACGAATTGCGCAAACTCTGCGGCTTCGACCAAGAGGCGATTACTCAGACCGCGCTCCAGATGGTCAGGCTCGGCAGGAAGAAAAACCGGGAGGCATGGGAAAGAGGGAGCGGTTAGACAAGCTGCTGGTCGAGCGGGGATTGGTCGCCAGCCGCGAGCAAAGCCACGGCATGATCCTAGCCGGCGATGTTCTGGTCGATGACCGACCCGTGACCAAGGCCGGCAGTCTCGTCGACGAAACGGCCGTTATTCGACTAAGATCGAGGTCCTTGCCCTACGCGAGCCGTGGCGGAACCAAACTCGAAAAAGCGCTGGAAGAGTTTCAGATCGACATTCGCGGCAAAACTGCGCTCGACGTCGGCGCATCCACCGGTGGATTTACCGATTGTCTGCTCGCTCACGGCGCGCGCGAGGTGTTCGCGGTCGACGTCGGGTACGGCCAGCTCGATTGGAAGTTAAGAAATAACCCCCGAGTTAGAGTTTACGAAAAAACCAATATTCGCTATCTGGAAGTTTCTACGCTGCCGCGTCCTGCGGACCTGGCGACCATCGATGCGTCTTTTATTTCACTGAAGCTTATTCTGCCTGCGGTGAAAAAACTATTGGTTCCTGGCGGGGAAATTATCCCGCTGGTCAAGCCACAGTTTGAGGTGGGCAAAGGTAAAGTGGGCAAAGGCGGCGTGGTCCGTTCCCCTGCTGAGCACTCGCGCGTCATCGACGAGATCAAGGAATCGGCAGCCCGCCTCGGCTATGTGGCGCGCGAGGTTGTAGAGTCTCCGCTATTGGGCCCCAAGGGCAATAAAGAATTTTTTCTCCACCTGATTCCGGTATAGGAGGCGCACTGAACCGATTCGTCAATCTTCGATGCCGTCAACTCGGCATCCGTGATTGGCCAGCCGCCTATGCCCCCTTTCAGCAAAATAGCTCACCGGGGCCCCTCCAGAAATTTTTCCAAAAACACAGCGCTTGCCTTCGAGAAGGCGATTGAAGCACGCGCCTCTTGCACGGGGAGTGCAAGGCAGCGTCTGTGATTTTCCGGAAAAATTCTAGAAGCTTAAATGAAAATCCTCCTGATGCTTTCTCGCGTGACACTTCTTTCTCGTCAGAGCCGGATTCAAATCGAGCCGGCGATACTTCCTTAAGGCGTGGCCTGCGGCGCGGATGTTGGACCCGGGAGCTTAGGGTTTATTTGTTGCGCACAAACGACTCTTCACTGGCAAAAATGTCGCCGCCCTCCTTGCCAACTCCCAGTTGCCGTCGGAATGCGCCCAACCATTCTATTTTGCAAGTGAATTGCTTGACTTGCCCCATAAATCGGTTAGAATCATTTTCTCTCAAAAGCGGTCCGCTGGGATTGGGGGTGACTTAAGCTTATGACCGGAGTTCGAGTCCGAGATAACGAATCCATCGAGAGTGCCATCCGGCGCTTCAAAAAGCTATGTGAGAAAGCAGGGATACTTGCCGAGCTGCGAAAACGGGAACACTACGAAAAACCGAGCGTGAAGAGAAAGAAAAAAGCTATCGCCGCCAAGAAAAGGGCGCTGCGACGCGTGCGGCATTCTTTTTGACGGTCGTGCAATGATTCATTGATGGCGGGTGTACGCAAGCCCAGATGGAACTCAAAGCCGAAATTCAGCAAACCGTGAAAACCGCCATGAAGAGCGGCGATGCCATGGTCGTTTCCACGCTCAGGCTGCTTCTATCCGCGGTCCATAACGAGGAGATCAAAGCACGCAGAGAGCTGACGACGGAAGAAATTCAAAAAACCATCTCCACGCTGTGTAAGCAGCACAACGAAGCCATCGAGCTTTTCCGCAAGGGGGGGCGCGAGGAGCTCGCGCAAAAGGAAGAGGCCGAGCTAAAGATCCTGCAGCGTTATCTTCCGCAACCGTTGACCGAAGAAGCCGTTCGCGGGCTGATTCAGGACAGTATCGACGAATTGAGCGCTAAAGGAATTCAAGACCTAGGACGGGTCATGAAAGCCGTGATGCCGAAGGTCGGCGGCCGGACCGACGGCAAACGGGTCAATGAGTTGGCCAAAGCGATTCTCGGGGGTTAGCCGACAAGCATCCAAGCGGGAGCTGCTCTTCCTGGATGGGTATTTTTTGCGTCCCGGCCGAGAATGGGCTGAGCCAGCAACAAAACCCAGGGCTCAGCAAGAGTGGTGCCCTACGGCCTTAGCCTACTCTACTGAAGTAGCTTCGGCTACGAAGGCCGGGCGGCCGTCGCACATCTCCTCACGCTTTGTTGGGAGAAACCCGCCGAAGCGTACCCTCCGTAGCCTTGGCGAAGGAGGGCTTCGCATCCGGCGAATTTATGCGGCGACGCGCGCGGGGACCTGCGAAATTGAAGCCGAGCGCCTGCTGAGCGGAGATAGTCCCGTCCGGTGAATTGGGTTGATGTGACTCTTATTGTTGCCCTCGCCCTCTTTGGGTTGCGGGGATATTTTCGGGGGCTCTTTCGCGAGGTCTTGTCCATCGCGGGGTTGGTGGTCGGTTTGCTCGTGGCCGTCCGTTTTTATGAAACTGTGGCCGCCCACGGAGAAGCTTATTGGAACATCTCGCCGCTGGTCCTTAAGGGTGCGGCTTACATCGCGATATTTTTCGTCGTTTATTTTCTCTTTAACGCAGCCGGCTGGCTGCTCCACCACTCTGAAAAATTACTTTTTCTGCAAACCCTAAATCGCGTCGGCGGCATCGCCGTCGGCATGGGCAAAGGGACAGTGCTCGCGGCGCTGATGGTTTTTTTTGCCGGCTCGGCATCATGGCTTCCCTACGGCGCGCGGGACAAGATCAGCGGAGCGCTGCTCGCTCCGCCGCTGACGTGGGTCGCCGAAGAGATCATCCGCGCCGGCAAGGAAAGAATGTATCCAAAGCCCAGCGGCGAGGCGCGCATATCGGAGATCGGTTTCTTGTTTTAGATCTACCATCATGATCAATCAGGACAAGATCGTCGAAATCCGCGACCGGGCATCCATCGTCGAGATCATCTCGGACGTCCTGACGCTTAAGAAAACCGGCCGTAACTACATCGGGCTCTGCCCTTTTCATGCGGAAAAAACCCCCTCGTTTACCGTAAATGAAGAGAAGGGGATCTTTCATTGCTTCGGCTGCCGGGCGGGCGGCAGCGTCTTTCAGTTTCTCATGCAATATGATCATCTGACGTTTCCCGAGGCCGTGGAGCGGGTCGCCAAGCGCTACGGCATCGCCATCGAACGGACCGAGCGCGCAGGCCGGTCGGAAATAGCCGGCGAGCGCGAGCCTCTATATCACATCAACGAACGGGCGGCATCAAACTACCAGCGTTTGCTGATGGACCATCCCGAAGGGAAAAAAGGGCTGAATTATTTGAAGACCCGCGGCGTGGACCTCGACACGGCGCGCAATTTCATGCTCGGCTACGCGCCCCAATCCGGCTCCGGATTGGTGGATTTGATGAAAAAGGAAAAGATCACCTCTCAGGACGGGCTTCGTCTCGGGCTCATCGGTCAGCGCGCCGCCGGCCAGTTCTACGAGAAATTTTTTGGCCGCCTGATGTTTCCCATTATCAATCCGGCCGGCAAGATCGTAGGATTCGGCGGCCGGGTCCTGGACCAAGGGTTGCCGAAGTATCTCAATTCCAGCGAAACGCCTCTTTTCCGCAAGAGCTCGACCCTCTACGGCCTCTACCAAGCGAAAGAAGGCGTTCGCAAAGCCGACCGCGTTGTGGTGGTGGAAGGTTACCTGGATGCCATCGCGCTCCATCAGTGTGGAATCACCTACGCGGTTGCGACGCTGGGGACCGCTTTGACGGTGGACCACGTTCGCGCGCTTTCCCGCTACACCAAGAACATCACGGCTCTGTTCGACGGCGACACCGCCGGCCGCAACGCGGCGGCCCGCAGTTTTGAGATTTTCATCGAAGCCGGATTGTTCGGCCAGGCGGCCTTTTTGCCGAACGGGGAAGATCCGGATACCTTCATTCGCAGCCGCGGAAAGGCGCCCTTGGAGGCAATTCTCGAACAGGCCACCCCGTTGGCGGATTACTACTTCTCCTGGTTGGAACAACGCTACGGCAAGACCCTCGACGGCAAGAGTCAGACCGCTGGAGAAATCAGCCGGGTGCTCGCCAAGGTCAACAACCCCTTCGAGGTCGACCTGCTGGTGCGCCGCGCCGTCGACACCCTCGGCGTTCGCGAAGAGCTGCTGCGCCGCCCGGCCCCGACCCGGGGCAGCAACCCGGCCGCGAGAAATCCCGCAGCCGCTGTCCCGCCCAAGGCTGCCGAAAGCAGGGATGATTTCACCGAGCGTTCGCTGATCGGTTTGATGCTGCGCTATTCTTCCGTAGTCAAGGAGGTCGCTGAACAAAAGGAGACCCGTGAATGGATGGAGCCAAAATGGCGAGCCGTTGTTGATTTGATTCTCGCCGAATGGCACAAAGAAAGAATAGTCGACATCTTTCGAATCGCCCAAAATTCCCCGCCCGAAGCCGCCTCCGAACTGGCGGCATTGGGCTTGGAAGGGGAAGCCATGAGCGAAGCCGAAGCCGGCCGGATGGCGGCGGACTGCTTGTCCCATTTGCGGCGCAAGTACCTGCGGGAGCTTGGGCGCAATCTGCGGATCGCCATCCGGGCGGCGGAAGAACAGAAGGATGAGAAGGCAAAGCGGGAAAGGATGCTAGAATGGCAAGACGTCGTACGAAAAGAACGACAGCTCGAACGCCGAAGGCTCGAGTCGAAAACAAACATCCGATAGTACCGGAAACAGTGGCCTCCAGTTCCGCCGGGCGACCGGTGGAAAAGAAGAACATGAAGGAGGTGAAGAAGCTCATCGACCTGGGCAAAGAGAAGGGCTACTTGACCTACGACGACGTCAACGACATGCTGCCAGCCGAAGTGGTTTCGCCGGATCAGATCGACGACGTGATGTCGATCTTCGGCGAGATGGATATCGAGGTCGTCGATTCCAACGCGCGGGTCACGCTCGGCGGCGCGGGCGACGATCTCGCCGAGGAGGAAGAGGAGGAGGAAAAGGAACTTGACAGCGATGTCGACGGCGACGTGGTCGGCAAGACCGGCGACCCGGTGCGTATGTACCTTCGTGAAATGGGTACCGTGTCGCTCCTGAGCCGCGAGGGCGAAGTCGAGATCGCCAAAAAGATCGAACACGGCGAAAATCAAGTTATCAACGAAGTGCTCTCCAGCCCGCTGGCGCTGGCTCATGTTCTCGAACTGGGCGAGAAGCTCGCCGGGCATGAAATCCGCGTCCGCGAGATCATCAAGGAAGACGGCGATGAGGAAGGCGAATATCTCGAAGATGAAGAAGTACATGAAAAGCGGTTGCTGGAACAGATCGGAAAGATTCGCCGCACTTTCAGCGAACAGGTCAAACTCAAAACCCAGTTGGAAGCAAAGCGCGTCTCCGCCGATCGACGGCAATCACTGCTGTCGAGTTTGGGCAAGCAGCGGGAAAAGATCATCAGCAGCTTGAAGGCCTTACAGCTTAGCCACAAACAAACGGAAGCGATCGTGGACGGTCTCAAGCGGGCGATGGATCGAATGCAGACGCTCGAAAGGCGCGTCGCGGAGTTCGAGCAGAAAACCGGCAAGGCCGGACCGGAAATTCTCAAACTCGTGGCTGGCATGAATGGTCGCCGCAAGGACTGGCAACGGCTAATTGGTTCGCTGCGCATGAGTCACGGTGCGATTATCGGGATGGCCGAAGAAATTAAGAATGCCCGGCGGGACATCAAAATCATCGAAAAGGATCTTGAAATGCCCGCGCCGGAGATCAAGCGCCGCGTGTGGTCGATCATCGAAGGGGAGACCAAGGCCAACTTGGCCAAGAAAGAGTTGATCGAAGCCAACCTCCGACTGGTTGTCAGTATCGCCAAAAAATACACCAACCGCGGCCTGCAATTTCTCGATCTGATTCAGGAAGGGAATATCGGTTTGATGAAAGCCGTGGATAAGTTTGAATATCAACGCGGCTACAAATTCTCCACGTATGCAACCTGGTGGATTCGCCAGGCCATCACCCGGGCGATCGCCGACCAGGCGAGAACCATTCGGATTCCCGTGCATATGATCGAGACCATCAACAAGCTCATCCGCACTTCCCGTTACTTGGTCCAAGAGATCGGCCGGGAGCCCACTCCGGAAGAGATTGCGAGCAAAATGGAAATTCCCCTCGATAAGGTTCGCAAGGTTCTAAAGATCGCCAAAGAGCCCATTTCGTTGGAAACCCCGGTGGGGGAAGAAGAAGATAGTCATCTTGGTGACTTTATCGAAGACAAGAGAATTATCACGCCTTCCGATGCGGTCGTGAACATTAATTTGCAGGAGCAGACGAGAAAGGTCTTGGCCACCTTGACGCCGCGCGAGGAGCAGGTGTTGCGCATGCGCTTCGGCATCGGTGAAAAATCCGATCACACTCTCGAAGAGGTGGGGCAAAAGTTCACGGTGACCCGCGAGCGCATCCGTCAAATCGAAGCCAAAGCGCTGCGCAAGCTCAGGCATCCGAGCCGGAGCAAACGCCTCAAAAGTTTCATGGAAACGTAACGGGTAAGTGGTTGCAAAAACCGCAGGAACCTGAGAACCTCCGATAATCCAAAATCGAGAACCTGTCCTGAGTGAAATCGAAGGATCACAAATCCAAAACCCCCTAGGGGCCCATAGCTCAGCTTGGTTAGAGCCACCGGCTCATAACCGGTCGGTCCCTGGTTCAAATCCAGGTGGGCCCACTTCCCCTTTCCCCATTTCATTTCAGCTACTTCGCCCGCCACTGCCCGTTTCTTTTCCCGCTGGGTCACGGGTAGGGTCACGGTTCCAGCCAGTTTTGACAGTTGCTCGGCCGCATCATTGCGGACATATTTCCCGTAATGTTTCTCGATCATCGCGAACGATGTTCCGCAGTAGTCGGCCAGCCACTTGATGTTGACCCCGTTGGTCAAGCCCACAGAAATAAACGTGTGGCGCGTGCAATAGGGCTTTCGCGGCCGGATCTCCAAGCCCCGAAGGATTCGATACCAAACCCCGGCGCGCCAGGTGTGGAAGTTAAGCGGCTCGCCTTCCTGATTCAAAAAGACGTAGCCCTGCTCGGTTGCCTTCAACGGCTTGATCTGTTTGAGAACATCGACCGCGGACGGCAAGAGCCTTATTTCCCGGTCGCTGCCGGCCGTCTTGGTAGCTCCGTCCTGATCCAAATAGCGGCTCTTGCTGATGGAGAGAAAACCATTTTTCAAATCAACGTCGCCCCAGCGAAGCCCCAACAGCTCTGAAGGTCTGGCGCCGGTCCAAAAGAGCGTGTGAACGAATGGCACATAGAAGGGGCTTTTTTTGGCGAACTGGTCAACGATCTGGTCGCGCTCCTGCTCGCTGAACGGGTCCGGCTTCTGTTTTGGGGCTCTCTGCCATTTTAGAAATGCGAATGGGTCGGGATGTAATTGGCCGCCAGCTTCTTTCGGCTTGAACGCTTCCCCGTCTCGCCAATCCCGCACCATTGCGCGGAAACTCGCGTCAATAATATTCCGACAACTCTTGATCGCCAAACCTCGCTCATGCAAGAGATATTCGCGAAAGTTACCCAGCTTCTCTGGCGTCAGCTCGACAAGCGCGACTTTTCGAAAGCGGGATAGGATGTAGCGGTTAAAATGGTCTTTGTAGTCCCGCGCAAGCCCGGCTCTCACAACTGGCGGCTTCTTCCGCTCGATCCATTCCGCGTAATATCCGCCCACGGTTTGATTGTCCGGTTTCTGCTCCGCGGCTTCTTCCTGAAACCAATCCAGCGAGAATGTTTTTTCCCTGATGCCCTTGCTGATAATGACGGCCAGGGCTTCAACCTCACGGCGATTCTCCGCCGTGTCCGGTTTGCCCGTCGATTTCCAAATATCGCGCCCCTCGAAATAGATTCGAAAAGTCAGGATACCGTGACGGTTAACTGTTACTGCACAAGCCATTGCTCGGAATCCTTAGCACAACGCCTCTCGATAGCGGGATAGTTTCAGTACGCTTTTCGTCCTTGCACTCGATCCAGGCCACAAGCGCAGACCGCTTGAACCGCGGCCTCATTCCACTGCGTCGGAAAAAATGCTCATCTTTTTTGAACAGACCCGCGGCCATCATGTTTTGAACGCGCTTTGCGCTGACCTTTAGCACCGCCGCGGCTTCGGCGATGGTCAAATATTCCTCGCTGAGGATCAACGCCGGCCTCTTTCGCAACGTAGGAGATCAACAGCGCCATCGACGGCGTGATGATCATGACGCCCCGCTCCATGCGCGCAACCGATCCGCCGGCCATTCCGATCTTCGCCGCAAACTCCACTTGTGTGACCTTCATCTGATCGCGTATCGCCCGGAGCTGTTTTCCTGTCATTATTCATTATGTACAGATCAATCGCCACGCTGTCAAACTGCTTCTTTGCCGTTTCACTCATCTCATTTTACTCGCGCCGGCCTGCCGCTTAGACTGCGCTCGATCTCGCCGCCGGCTCATCATCCACCACACTAAAGGGACGAAGCATCCTCATTGGCATCTCCGTCCCGATCGGCTTTGGGATTTTCCTCCAGCTCGCCGCTCTGTTTCTTGCATTCCACCTCGTATTCGTTAAGCAGCCTGGGCAAATCGTCGATATCCTCCAACCCGCAAGCGCCACCCCAGTAACCGTCTCCATCTCTGATGCCGGAAACTTCAAGCTCGACGATACGAATTACATCAAGCGCCGCTTCTTGCATTCGCCGAAGCACCTTTAACGCCCCCCCCGTGGCAGGCTCTATCCCCGCTTTGCGTTGAAAATCCCGCACAACAGAATCTCTTCGTTGACCCATAGTGACCTCCTTGTTGCGCCCGCCTGGTTGCCGCCTCTCATCACCCCTCACCTTTTCCCGAGACAAGCGCCGGCTTGTCTGCCAGAGCACAGGCAGGCAACTCCGCTACCGTCAGCATCGCAACAGCAATCTGGCGAGCCTCGCGCGGAGTGAGATAGACGGCCTTGTACTGGCCACGCTTATCCCCGTTGAGATGAGGTGCAAAGTCTAGTGCCAGACTAACGCCGCCGTCTTCTCCGCCCCAACCGCCGTCGATGTGTTCAACGGTTACCTCGCCCGGGCCGCCGTCCTTCGTTGCGATGCGGGTAAAACCGGCACCGCGTTTTATCTTGAAATCGTTCTCCACGCTCATTTTTGCACCACCTTCTATAACCTTCATTGCCGCACCATCCCGCCGCCAAATGTCAGTTTTACTTTGAATATCTCGCGCAAGGTGTCCGGGCTTTTGGTGCGCAGAAATGGCAGCTCGCTGGCATAGAACACCGGCGTCGTGTCGCCCGGATCGGGTGTCCAGCCGTCATCCAAGGCGAACCAGATAGAGGCGCCAAACACCTCGCTGTCGATCAGGACGGCGATGATCCGATCCTCAATGATCTGGTCCACCACGGCCACTTGTAACCGCTTGTAACCGGTGTAACCAGTATTTTTAGGGGGGGAGAGAGCCTTAGAGGAATCCCTGGTTTTGGCGAGAATCTCTTTATTTGGCGGTGCTTCGGGCTTATAGGCCATCTCTCTCTCCCATTTTAAAGTGGTTACAGTGGTTACAAGCGGTTACACCGGTTACGCCTGCGGTCGATTCGACTTTCTCAATGTTGAGCTTTAAAACCCGCTTGATGTGGCCGCCGATTCGGGCGGTTGCCGTTAGGCGGCTCGCATGACATTCGGATATGCAGTTTTTCGCCAAATCCTTTTTTAGTCGCTCCTGGCGGATAGGGAAATGCTCCCCGCTGTCGCGGCAGAAACGCACCACGGCTGCAAACGTTGCCTCGGGCATCAAATAGAGCCACTCGGCATCGAACCAACCGAGGAAATCGACTCCCGGGTTCTGCTCGGGTGTGTTTTCGTCCGTAGCAACGATTACCGCGCGCCCCTGCGTCAGTATGGTATGCAGCACGGTCAAGAATCGTCGCACAGGATCTTCTTGCTCGACGACTGCCGCCTGCTCCCGACCTATCTCAATGAATGCATCCCATCCGTCACGAAGAAGCCGATCGGAGTCGGCTTCGGTTATGGCGCCGATCTCCTGCGCATAGGTGAGTCCGCAATGAAGACCAAGCCACAGGTGCGCCGCGGCCTCGGGAATACGGAGATGCTCCGCCCCTGCGGTCGCTCTTGTCCTCGCGTCAAGAAACGCTTGGCGCAATAACGCCGGCATCTGATCCATCTGCGGCGCCAACCATTGAATGTAGCCGGCCATCGCGTGTGACAGCCGTCCGGCCTGCTTTTGGATATCTGTCAACGTCGCAATGTCGATGTCGTTGCGATCGAGCTCGATTACTAAGGTGCGCGCCAGTAGGCTTTGTCCCGGTGGATGCTGCTCGCCGGTGCTGATGATGATACCTCGGGGATAAAATGCCGATCTCTCGGTTAGGTCCGACCGCAGCCGGGCGCGTCCAGCAAGGTTGCCTTGTGCCCGCAAAAGTCTGGATGCCTTCATCTCTATCTCGCGATGGTCTAACGCTGTCGGCGCATAGTCGTCGATTACAAACAGACTGTCCTTGAGCAAGAAGGCGCGCCGTTCGAGCTGGTTTGCCGTCGATGCCCATGCGCCGGGTAGGTGGATGCGATCAAAGTCGCCAAAGTGACTTAAAAACAGCGCAGCCATTGTTGACTTCATCGACCCGGTGGTACCCTCGACCCAGATCGATAAATCTTGCGGAAACGCGGATACCAGCGGTGCCCTGTAACAGGCAGCGAACAGCGGCGCGGTGATTCGCAGCGGTGCAATTTTGAGCAGATCAAGGCTTAGCTGCATCGCGCCAACTGGATCGTTGGCAACGGCCGGCAATTTGTACCGAGCCAGCTCCGGGCCTAGATCAACTTCAAAGTCTGCGTTGCCCGTAGTGCTTCCGGAGAGATATATCCATTGGTTGTCGATCTTGCGCCATCCGGTGTGAGTAAAAACATGACGAACCTGTGCGTCCGGCGAAAGGCGTTGGATCGCCTCTCTCAAATAGTCCCTCGTTCCATTGCCGGCACGTACCACGGAGCGCATTCCCCAAGATTCCGTCACCCAGGTCATAGCGCTGAATCGACTGGCCGGAATGCGAACGGATGGAAGCGACGATCCGCTATCAAGGCGGCCTTCGATGATAAAGGCGCGCGTTGCGTCGGCGCCATCGTCGAGGATGATTTCCTCTTTGATCTGCGCGTCGAAGTTGCAGAGTGAGTCCACCACTACGGCGTCTTTGGTTTGGCGGTAGCGGACAATGCGACCACCGTCAACGGCGTATGGATAAGCAGTGCTGCTTTGTGTCGTGTGCGTCTTGCCGTCGCCGTTGTGATCCTTCCGCTTCTCCCGCCAGCCCGGCTCAACGATGTCCCTTAGGTCGTGCCAGCCCTTGCCGGCGCAACCGTTATGATGGCATCCGGCATCCACGGCGCCGTTCGGGAATTGCAAAACAAACGCGCTCCGGTTCTGGTGATCGCTATTCCAGGGGCAGTTTTTGAGAATCCATTTTCGCCCGCCATTCCATGCGGACGCAACGGAAATTTCCAAGCCGGATTTTGCGATGAAGGAGTCGATGTCGAACGGCTTGTGCCCGTTGCCGCGATAGGCTTGGTCACATTTTGGCTCCTGCGGCGCCATCGCCGCCAGCTTCTTGAGCAAGTCCGCGCTGGCAACTTCGATTTTCTCGGGAACGTCTATCAGTGACGCCAGCCTGTGCGAGCGCTCGGGTGTGTCGTCGCCTTTGCAGGCCCTTGTCCCATAGAGCTTCCAAATACGAGCAGGATTGCAGGTGGTAAGATCCACGGCCACCCTGTCATCGGTGAAACGCAGAGCTAGTGCCTCAAGACACTTTTTAATAAGAGCGGTACTCTCCGGCGTGTTGGGGAGTTCGACTCGGGCGAGCAGGTGGGCACCATTGCCGCTGTCGGCAATAAGCGATTCAGGAAAGCCAATATTAGCCTGCAACCATGCGTTAACTTCAGCGGCCCGGTCGAGTGCGGTTTGATGCTCGCCTTCACTTGCCGATATGCCGGACGGCCTGACGGGATCGAGGTCGATCGGCAACCATAGGCGCCGGAGAATGTCTTTGTCTGATGTCGTGATCTTGGCGTAATTTATTACGCGGTTCTTCGCTCGCGCCAACAATGTCACATTGAAGGGATTCAAGGTCACATAAACCCCCGGCACATTGCCGCTCAATTCTGTCGCTGTCGCTGCCAACGCGTCCATGTCATCAAAGTACCCGCTTATAACGCCCTTGGTTGTGCCCGGCGAGCGCAGTTCGACGACTTGGCCAACGCTGAAGAGGAGTTCCGATGTGCGTCGGATGTCGGCGATATTGGCCGCGTTTCCGGCTTTGTTACTCGTCACGCCGCAATCCTTTGCGACTGCTGACGCAGCCAGTCGGCGCAACGGTTCAACGCCACCATCGCTTGATGACTGCCGCCGACATCCGGGTGATGAGTTTTAGCGAGCGCGCGAACCCCCGCCGTGATCACCGCTTCCGCCACGCTGACCAAATCGATTGGGACCACGTGAGCAACATTTTCGGAGAGAGTTCGGCGTTGGTATTCGAGCTTGATTTTTGTTCGCAACGGCTCGCGAAGATCTAGACCTAGCAGCCATTCGACATAGCTATTGGGCAGCTCTTGAAGGCGTTCACCCTTGAATTTGCCGAACGGCATCCGGCTCATCGCTTGGACCCCTCCGGAATCCGAGCAAGAATGGTTCGGCGGAACTGGTGATTTCGGTTGAACTTGAATCGCGGTAAAGTTAAAGATGAAGGCACACGATCTCCTGTCGCCCCCTGCGCAGCTCTCTTGGACGGGGTGGCTGCGCCTGGGGGCTTTTTTAACTGCCCGCCTGTTGCGGCTGGGCGCCAGCTTTCGCTGCCTTTTGATCGGCGAGAAATTTTTCGACGGCACCGCGAACGATTGCCGTGACCGAGACCTCCTGATCAACCGCTAGGTGCCTGATTGTTTTCAGATCGTCGCGTTCGATCGAGATCGTCACCGGCAAGAGGATTTTTTGTTTCATCGTCGTCCCCCTTTTCTCCTGCCTCGATTAAACATTGAACACCGACAAAAAAACACGACAAAGTTACGAAAAAGGCTCAAAATCGGCCTTTTTTTAAGCTCGTCGTGACGAACCCAGTGGGTTTGTAAATTCAGGGAGCGAAAAACGGGTCGAAAACGATTTGCGGGGAGTTAGCTTATCGGAGGTTTTTTTCTCGCATGCATGGGCTTGGGAAACAGAGGGCGGATATAGCGCGTGATCGTACCGATCGCCGGTGGGTTCTTTGTCGTTTTTTCCCTGAAGGCGTCGTGGGTTTTTGTGGCGGCCTGCAAAATTGTCAGTTCCTTAGCAAGCACCTTATCGAAGTAGTATTGCCTCACCCAATCCTGACACCACTTACTAACTTCTGCGGCCTTCTTTTTCTTCGCCTCATTGGCCGCCTGAGAACTTTGTCGGTTTCTGGCTATGACGGCCATATTTTTCTCAGCGTGTGGCCACACATCTTCCCAAAGCTCCCCGCGTATCGCGGCCATGACTAAGATCGCCGTTTCCATGATGATCTTTGCGACCGAGAGAGAGTCGTAGGTATGATCATGGAAGGGGTCGCAAAGCCAGCGCCCATGGGGCGAAACCGCGTGGCTTGCCGCCCGAATAAGGTGAATCGACCTAAGCGCCGCGATCGCGTTCTTTTGTTTGTGCGTCAAAGTCTTGTCTCTGGCAAATCGATTATAAAATCGGTCTTCAGATATTTCAGACGCAAAATAATCCCAACCCTCGCTATCATCATTTTCAAGGTCAAGGTCGCAGTTCGGCAGCGGTTGTTCTTTTAGAACGTTCTTCGCGTTGTGCTCTATTGCGAACAGAAGATTACCGACAATCCCCCATCTGTGGTCCGGATGACGCCCAGAGTCGAACAGTTGCTCTCTCAGCTCAAGCGGATCTTCTAGAAGTAGGTTTTCGTTGACGAAGGTTTTGGATAGCCACGGCGGCCACAGCGAAAACGGCTCTGGGCGTGATCCGCGCGGCATTAGAACGCCTGTCCCAATTCGCGCCAAATCCCAGCGCCTAAAGCTGGCGATATTCGGTTTTTGCTTTTTCGGCATGACGCCACCTCTCCATGACGTTTGCTCTCTCAGAGGGAAACATGGGGCCAACCGGTGAGAGTGCCGGCTTTTCGGGTGTACAGTCCCTAGGCCCCAAACTTGGATGATTCTAGCTAATCGTTATCCTTCTGCAAGTCGGGCAACTCGGTGGACAGGGTTTTCCGTAAATCGCTCGGAAGTCATGTTGTCTTTTGTGGCGGTCCCGCTCGCGGTCAAGATCGCCCCGCCAGCGCACTTCAAACGCTTTGTCGGCCTGTACGTCGCCCCGTCGGATTTCGACGGTGGTGATTTTTTCGCCGGTCCGGGTAACTCCCAGGTCGGCGGCTTTGATGCCATCATACTCCGGCCGGCGGATAACACGGGTTACAACCACCCGGTACAGGTGCCAGTAGTCGCCCTCGAACACGAGATGATTGCCGACTCGTCGTAGTCAACGCCGGCATGGCACAAGTCCGCATGCTCGGGCGGTTGGCAGTAGTCAACACAGTAATGGCCTCGGCTCCATCGCTCTTCATGATTGACAATACGCGCGTAAAAGCTGTCTTCGTCCGTCAACCTGTTGCGCCAGCGCGAGACGGTCTGGGAGGCAACACCTGATTGTTTTTCTAACTGGGCCTGCTCTGTCCCAGTTACTTTTATCCGCCCTTCGTTGCGCACCATCTTTCCCCACCACGCCACAAAACGCTTGATCTCCGCGTTTTCCTCTCTGGCCGCAGCTTCGAGACTATGCCAGTCCTTATTGAAGCGCGCTTGCCGTCGCGCCGGATCGTGCGCTCGGTGATTCCCCACAGCGCGGCTAGAGTCTCGGCGGTTTTGGGGTGGACAAACTGTCCGCCCCAAAGATCACGGTCGGACGGCTCATTGTGGCCAACATGAGCGCCGTTAATAGTTTCCACCCGCGCGGCAAGCGCTGCCACTTTCTCATCCGATAGATCCGCGATCTTCTGCGCGAGACTGGAAATCTTCTTGTCAATGCCAAGATCGGCGAGGGTTTGAGTCGGATTAGATGGTTCGCTCCGAGTACCATCTATTCTGGACTTGCCGCCGTGCTCGCCGCCCGTTGCTCTCTCGCTGGCCTTCAGCATCTCCCCCAGCTTGCGCAGGGCGTAGACTTTGATCGTTTGTGGCCGCGACGAAACGAAATTCCTTGACACCTGCCAAACTTCAGATAGTATTGGGTCAGTGCCATGGTAAAAGTTAAAGCATCCACCTCCGACTTAGTCACCGTCAGCCAAGCGGCTGCGCTACTTAAAACCACTCGCCAGAATATTCATGCCGCAATCCAACGCGGCAGACTCCCCGCCACTCGCGTCGGCGCCATTCTCCTGATTGAACGCGCCGCCCTCGATGCGTACGCTAAGTCTCGCGCCTTTACAGGCCGTCCACCGAAGAAGAAGATTAAATAATCATTTGACACTTGTCAAGGGATTTGATTAACTGCATCCGTGCATCACACACGGACACCGCATTCTCTCGCCTGTAAGCTCCCCCGCGCCCCTCCCTGCTCTTCCCTGTTGGCTAGGTCTCAACATTAACTCCGAACCGAAGAAGGGGGAAGCCATGAAACGCGAATACAAGACGATCAAACTAAAAGTCATAGACCAGCCTAAAGACGCCCGCACGCCGGCACAGATAGAAGCCGTTAACCTGGAGCGGGAGGAGCGGGAAGAAGAAGAGAACTCGGTCAAGCTCGATCGGAACCAAGTGGCCGCGCGGGTCGCAGATATCCGCCGGCTTCTGGAAATCTTCGGGGAGCGGTTAGATGCAGTGCGCTTCGACATTATCACTCACGATATGCCGCCTTCCCTCGATCACGGCAATCAGGTCTGTTCTAACGACCTGGTGGACATGCTCAATCCCGTGATCCGGCTGTACCAGGAGCGATGCGAGAAGCGTTTACCCGACTGCGAGGACGCAGAGAGCGATCTCAATCATTTGAAATGGTACACGGCGGACGCCGGCTTTATGATTGGCGTACTGGCCGGCGCGATATTTGCCGGCGCTTCGCAACGTGAGATCGACAGAATGGAACGTGGCCTTGTCCATGCTACCGCGTCCCGCAGATGGCAGTGCAAAGAATAGAGCGCCCATGACCAACAACGCACGCCTGCTCGATGAATTCGAGGAAGAGATGAAACGCGCCGGCAAAAGCAACTGGACGATTCGGAACCGCGGCATAGTATGTCGGAGCCTTGTTAAATTCATTGGCGCGCAGGACGTGCGGCAACTCAGCGCAGAGACGGTTAAGGCGTTTTTCGACAGTCGCAAACTGAGCAAACTATCGGCGCGAACCTACTCCACCTCGGTTGCTCTGTTCTTGCGCTTCGTCGCAGAGCGGGTGCCGGTAGTAGTCACGGAGAAGCAGGGGCCGACAGCGGTCCCTGCCCGGCTCTCTGCCAACGAAGCCGAACTTCGTAAGGGCTGGGCCATTGCCAGGCTCGTAGAGCAGAAAGAAAACGGCGATGATCTCATTGCCAAGCTCGCCCGCAAGCTGATCGATCACTACTTGTATTTCCAAGGCCGGATGCGGGGAGAACCGGAGAACCTTGACGATATCTACCGCTTCGCCGACGAGTGCAAGGATCTGATCGAGACTAACCTGCCGCTGTTCATGAAGCTCTCGGCGCAGGGCCGTAATATTCACTCCGCAATCGATGAAAGGGTCCAAAAATGAATGCAGTGGACTGGATCAAAGAATTCGAAAACTATCTCGCATTGGTTAAGAACAGAAGCGCCAACACGGTGAAGTCCTACGTTATCGATGCCGAGCTGCTCTACCGATTTGTCACCACCGGGAAACTCGGACGGCCGAGAGTGAAGTCACCCTTACAGGATAGCCCCTTCGAGTGGTCGGAATTTACGGAAGACATGGCCGTCGATTACGTCCGCGCCCTTAAGGCGAAGAGCGCCAGGGAGACCAGTATCGCGCGCAAGATTTACTCGCTGCGGCAGTTCTTTAAATTCCTGCGCAAAAAAGGCGCCACCGCCGCCGATCCGTTCGGCGACATGGAGCTGCACGCCATCCGGCGAAAGCTCCCCATGGTTCTGAGCGTGCAAGAGATGAACAGCTTGCTGACACGTATCAGGGAGCCGGTGGCGGCGCTGCTCGGTGTCCCAAATCAGGAGATGTTCCAAACCATCCGCGATCGCGCGATGCTTGAAACTCTCTACTCGGCCGGGCTACGGGTAAGCGAGCTGTGCAACATGAATTGGGCCGACGTGGACTGGAACAAACGCGAAGTGACGGTCATCGGCAAGGGCAACAAGGAGAGAATCTGTCCGCTTGGGCAAAAGGCGCTCGAAGCGCTGCTTGAACACTCAAGGGTCTACGAGGAGTATAGCGGCAAGAAGCCCGAAGGCCCGGCGCCGGTGTTTCTCTCAAGCCGCCGTGGCCGAATGATCACGCGCATGATGCCCAGGGTGATTCAAAAGTGGTGTCGGCTGGCGGGGGTCAAGCGCGTCAACCCCCATGCGTTCCGCCACTCGGCGGCAACTCACATGCTGGAGCGCGGCGCCGATATAAGAGTGATTCAAAAAATGCTTGGTCACGCCAGCATCATGACCACGGAGATTTATACGCAGGTCGCGATCGGCAAGGTCAAGAGCGTGCACGCAAACACGCACCCAAGGGCGTAGCCAATAGGCGCAAGCGGTGGCATCATTGCCGCTTTCGGTGGACCACCTTTACATACTGCGGGTGTTTTAACGCTGGTTTATGTTCTCGTTGGGTTTTGGATTTTAGAAACGAGAAACCGCAGAACTGCTTAGTGTTGTTGTATTCTATCAATATCAAAGCAGGGCAGTACAAAAGCGGTATTGAACGTGACCGTGAAATTTTCAAAGAAGCCGAAATATCCAAGAAGGTTTTCGGTGATATCCCAACAGAACCCGGCTTTGATCTCTACGATTTCTGTCCCTACAACAAGCTTCACGTTGTGATAATAAACCTTAGAACGAGGTCCACTGATTATACCCCCGAGATCGCCCTCAGCGCCACTGTCAATTCTTATTCCGATTGACGCTCCGATCGTTGCGTGAAACAGACAATAATCAGAGCCAGTGTCTACAACGGCTTCAAACCGCTTGCTGGTTGCATGGTTGTAGATAATTTTTACTGGCAGTACAGGGCGCCAAAGTTTGGTTTGCTCAGGAACACCCCTGTTCCGGATGGGAAACGATCTGTAGTTTACACGCAAGGATGAAAGACCCTAGGTTCCCAATTCTCAGGTATTTTGACCAAGACAGGATCTGTCTCGCCTTGGCGCTCAGCGTCTTCAACGGCCTGAAGGTACGTATCCCCACGTCCGGCGACTTTGGTTTCGTCGCTAGAGAAGGCCAGCCAGCTATTCGGTTTTGCTTCGCTCAAAATGCGGACTCTTTCCTCGGCACTCATCATAGATTCTCCCGAGTTACTTTGATCAGCACGTTACATACATATTTTACCACGCACCTGTCAACCTGCAATGGTTACGCCGCCTAAAAGCTCCAAATCGACGAATTAAGGGTAAGGTAGCCACAGGGCGTTTTTGTCCCGGTCTAGCTTCAACGAAATCAGCTACTTTGGCGACACTCTTTTGCGTGTCCGTGACCTGTTCGCGTGCTACCTTTTGTCTGCATCCCGGCGACGCCCATTTTTTGCGATCGTTTTCATCGTCGGTGAATCTGACGACTTCTTCAACGTGCGTTGGTGTTACATGCTTATGTCTCGTTAACGAGACATGCTTTTTGCCTTCTAACGCCCTGCGCCAGTTTGATAGAGTTTTGCGCGATACGCACCGCTTAAGCGAGTCCTCAGACAAACAGGTCTCTTTCGCTACGATGCTCAACCGCTTGAGCCACGGCGGATAGGCATCTAGCAGCGCCGTCTCTTCGTCGGCGTCAAGGATTCGGTCTCGCTGGGTTCTGTATATCAAACCCTTAAACGACGGCG
>JAUYJC010000095.1 GCA_030688735.1 Deltaproteobacteria bacterium | reverse complement strand
ATGATCTTTACCGTAATTCCATCGCCGAAAAGGAAAAACCGTATGGCTACGAATAAAGTGTTCATCGGCTACGATTATGACAATGACAAGGCTGTCAAAGATCGGCTGCTCAGGTGGGACGCCAACAGAGAATTCGATTTCTCGTCGTACGACCAGTCCTTCGGTGTCGCGGTCGATAGTCCTGGGGCGGCGGCTATCAAACAGGACCTCGCCGCGCGCATAGGCGATGCAAGTTACTTCCTGTACATTGTTGGCAAAGAGAGCTACCGAAGCGGCTGGGTGGCGTGGGAAGTCTGGAAGGCGGTCGAACTGAAGAAAAAGCTCGTGGCCACTAAAACCGACTCGATTAACAACTCGCCGGCTTCACTGCAGGGTGTAGGAGTGAGCTGGAGCACGATGTTTAACTTCGACGCCATCAAGAAGGCGATGAACTGACGGGAGTTCGTCGAGACGATAAGCCTTGTTAAGCAGACCCTGCGTGAGAATGCTGGCCGCATGATTTTTCCGATCACAGCCTTGTTAGCGAAGACTGAAAGTGACGCGTAGATCGCGGGTTATTTTCATATTACGTAACCGCGCTTGCCTGTAAGCATTGCTTGTGCTGGATTAACCGGCTCTGAGTGTTCCCCCGGACTGAGGAACTTGATAGCGTGGGAATGCGCGTCCCGCGCCCGAATGACCGTGAGGTATGTGGATTGAAATCGCTATTGTCTCAGAACCTGCTACGCAAAAACCATTCAGAGGCCATTGCCCTTTCGGAGCTCGGAGAACCGATTCGGGCTGAACTCTTCAGCGCCGAGCGTCTTGAGCAGCACGCTGAAAGCCTTGCTGCCGCCCAGCGCGTTACGACCACACCGCGGAAAGGTCGTCGGCTGTTGCCGCGCGTTCTCGACAACGGGCGAGTGCTACTCGAATCGTATCGAGCCATCGCCCAGGCAATCCGCGAAGAGCGCGCGATCACACCTGCGGCAGAATGGCTGGTCGACAATTACCACATCGTGGACGAACAACTGCGCGAGATCCGTGACGATCTGCCACCGAGCTTTTACCGAGAGCTGCCCAAGCTGGCTGAGGGTCACCTCCAGGGCTATCCGCGCGTCTATGGGCTGGCCTGGGCGTTTGTCGCCCATACCGACAGCCGGTTTGACCCGCAGACGCTCCGTCGGTTCGTGCGCGCCTACCAGCGCGTGCAGCCATTGACGATCGGCGAGCTGTGGACGGTCGCGATCACCTTGCGGGTGGTGCTTGTCGAAAACCTCCGGCGCCTGGCGGAGCGCATCGTGCACAGCCGGGCGGCGCGCCAAGAGGCCGACGCGGTGGTCGACCGCTTGCTCGGACTTGGCGGCCGTTCAACCGAGCCTGCGGCGGTGATCCTGGGGCGGTTCGAGGGCGCCCCGTTGGCGACGGCCTTCACGGTACAGCTCGTTCAGCGGCTGCGCGATCAGGACCCGGTGATCATGCCGGCTCTTCACTGGATCGAGGAACACCTAGCGGCTCAGGGCACAACGGCGGATGCGGTTGTCCGGGCCCAGCACCAGCGGGAGGCGGCGACGAACGTGACCGTGCGCAACGTGATTACCAGCATGCGCCTGATCTCCGCCTTCGACTGGGCGGAATTCTTCGAGAGCGTCAGTCTTGTCGACGCAATACTCTGGACCGACACCGGATTTGCCGCTCCGGACTTCGCGACACGCGATCGTTACCGGCACGCGATCGAGGAACTCTCGCGGTGCTCACAGCACGATGAGCTTGACGTTGCCCGGCTGGCGGTTTTTCACGCGCAACGTTTCCGGCGCGAAGCTGAAGGAGCCAATGAACCAACCGGGGACCGGCGGGGGGACCCCGGCTATTACCTCATCGCGCACGGGCGTGTAGCCTTCGAGCAGGAACTCGGCTTTCGCATGCCCATCAAGACTTGGCTTATTCGTGTTTACGTTGCTCAAGCGACGTCTCGGTACGTTGGCACCATCGCGCTTGTCAGCGGCCTCATCCTCGCTTTGTTCCTCTTCAATTCCGGCGCAGCGGAAGTTGGTGTAGTGGGCTGGCTGCTACTCGGGCTTCTCGCTCTCATCCCTGCCTCGGATCTGGCGAGCGCGGTGGTGAATCGCGAAGTCACGGAGCTGATCGGGCCACGGGCGCTGCCCAGGCTCGCGCTCCGCGATGGAGTGCCGGCGGATCTGCGGACATTGGTCGTCGTACCGACTCTCCTGACAGGGCAAGCCCAGATTGCGGAGCAGGTCGAGCGGCTGGAAGTCCACTACCTGGCGAATCCAGACGGCGATCTTCGTTTCGCGCTCCTTTCCGACTGGACAGACGCGCCCCAGGAAACCATGCCGGGAGACGGCGAGCTGCTGGCCGCGACCGTTGACGGTATCGCGCGGCTGAACCGGCGCCATGGGCCCGCCCCGGATGGGAGCGAGCGATTTCTCCTGTTCCACCGGAGGCGCGGCTGGAACGAGAGCGAGCAGAAGTGGATCGGGTGGGAACGCAAACGCGGGAAGCTTCATGAACTGAACCGCCTACTGCGCGGTGCCACAGACTCCACCTTCGTGCCAACGAATGGCCGGGCACCTCTCGTGCCTTCCGGCGTTCGCTACATCATTACACTGGATGCCGATACACGGCTGCCGCAGGGGGCCGCCGCTCGATTGGTCGGTACAATGGCACATCCCCTCAATCGGCCGAGGTTTGACCCTCGTGTCGGCCGAGTCGTTGAGGGGTACGCCGTGCTTCAGCCGCGCGTCACGCCGACGCTACCGACCGATCGCGAAGGCTCTCTTTTCCAGAGGATCTCCTCGGGCCCGGCTGGCGTTGACCCGTACGCCTCTGCCGTCTCCGACGTCTACCAGGACCTTTTCGGCGAAGGTTCCTACACGGGGAAAGGGATCTACGACGTCGATGCGTTCGAGGTCGCCCTCGCCGGGCGGGTGCCGGAGAATGCCTTATTGAGTCATGACCTCTTTGAAGGCATCTTTGCGCGGGCGGGGCTTGTCACCGATATCGAGTTCTTCGAGGAGTTTCCCGCGCACTACGAGGTCGCCGTGGTTCGTCAACACCGCTGGGCCCGCGGCGACTGGCAGTTGCTTCCGTGGATCATTGGGCGCGCACCGGAAACGAGCGGCGGTCGGATCCGCAACTCGATACCCCTGATCGGCCGTTGGAAGATGCTCGATAACCTCCGGCGCACGCTGTCGGCACCGGCTGCCTTTCTGACCTTGGTTGCCGGGTGGACGCTGCCGTTCGCCTCGCCAGTGATCTGGACGACATTCGTTCTCGCTACCATCGCCCTCCCTCCACTTTTGCCCGTCCTGACTGGACTGATCCCGCATCGCCGCGGGATTTCAAAACGCAGCCACTGGCGGGCGGTCGGCACGGACCTGTTCCTTGCGGCGTCGCACGTGGGACTTACGGTAACGTTACTTGCCGACCAGGCATGGCTGATGACCGACGCGATCGTCCGGACGCTCTTCCGCGTCTATGTGACACGCCGAAAGTTACTCGAGTGGGTAACTGCAGCGCAAGCGAAATCTAATTTCGATCTCATCCTTGCCAGCTTTTATCGCCGAATGAACGGGACGGTGGCGCTCGCCGCCGCAGTAGGCCTCCTTGTTGTGTTCCGGCCGCCGGAAGCCTGGTCGATTGCGGCTCCGTTCGCTCTTCTCTGGGCTCTGTCGCCCATGGTAGCATACTGGATCAGCCTGCCCCCGCGCGCCGCGGCTGCTCGGCCTCTTTCGCCGGATGACGTTCGCACGCTCCGGTTGACCGGGCGTCGTACCTGGCGGTTCTTCGAGACCTTTGTCGGCCCGGAAGACCACGCCCTTCCTCCCGATAATTTTCAGGAAGATCCAACACCGGTCGTGGCCCACCGCACATCGCCCACCAACCTCGGGTTGTATCTCCTCTCCGCCATCGCCGCGCACGATTTCGGCTGGCTCGGCACCGTGGCCGCAATCGAGCGGCTCGAAGCTACGCTTGGCACGATGAACAGCCTCGAGCGTTTCCGTGGTCATTTCTATAACTGGTATGACACGCGCGACCTGCGCCCGCTCGACCCTAAATACGTATCCTCCGTCGATAGTGGAAACCTCGCCGGTCATCTCGTCACGCTCGGACAGGCGTGCCAGAACATCATCGACCGCCCGCTGCTTGGCCCGCAGGTGCTCTCCGGGATTGCCGATGCCGTCCTACTCCTGCGCGCCTCGGCGCGCGCGATCGTTGACGACCGGCGCACGCAAACGGTCACTCGCAAGCACCTGGATGAAGCACTCGACGATCTGTCGCGGGCTCTCGGCCCGGTCGCTGTAACTCCAGGTGATTGGGTCGCGCGTCTTACTGAACTCCAGGCCCGCGCTGATAACGTGACGGACATCGCGCGCGCGCTGACCGCGGAACGGGGTGACAGCGCCGATGCAGAGTTGCTCGCCTGGGCGGAGGCCGTGCGCGCGGGCATCGAGAGCCACACGCGCGATCTCGACAGGGTACTTCCCTGGGCGCGGCTCGTCTTTGGGAGTGTCGTCGCTCATGGCGCTGGGACTTTGGAGGAAGCGTTGGGTTCACTGGCGCTCGGGCGTTTTTTTCTCTCGTCCCCGACTCTGGCCGACACGCCGGACCGCTGTGAGATCGCCATAAACGAACTCACCACTCTGCGCGCGCGCATGGCCAGCGGCAGCGCCGCACAGAGCGATACCCTTACACGAATCGATGCGATCATCGAGAGCCTCGCACATTCTGCCGCAGCCTCCGGAGCACTGGTCCAGCGCCTTTCCACCCTCGTCCAGCTCACCAAGACGATGTTCAACGCGATGGAGTTTGGTTTTCTCTTCGACCCGACCCGCAAGCTATTCTCGATCGGCTACCGCGTTGCCGATAACAGCCTCGACCCAAGTTATTATGATCTGCTGGCGTCTGAGGCGCGGCTCACAAGCTTCATCGCCATTGCCAAGGGGGACGTCCCGTCGTCCCATTGGTTTCACCTCGGCCGTGCTTTGACACCCGTAGACCGGGGGTCTGCCCTGGTCTCATGGTCCGGGTCGATGTTCGAATACCTAATGCCCGCGCTCGTCATGCGCTCTCCATCGACGAGTCTGTTAGGCCAGACCTACCAACTCATCGTCCGCCGTCAGAGGAAATATGGAACCGAGCATGGCGTGCCATGGGGAGTCTCAGAATCGGCCTACAATGCGCGCAATCTGGAGTTGACCTACCAGTATTCGAATTTCGGTGTGCCGGGTTTAGGGCTCAAACGCGGGCTGAGCGAAGACGTGGTCGTTGCCCCTTACGCGACGGCGCTGGCGGCGATGATCGACCCCCGGGCGGCGGCGCAGAACTTTGTCCGTCTCACCGGGGCCGGCGCGAGCGGCCGCTATGGTTTTTACGAGGCGCTCGATTACACGGCCACGCGAGTTCCCGAGGACCAAGACGTGGCTGTCGTGCGCGCTTATATGGCGCATCACCAGGGGATGTCGCTCGTGGCGATTGCCAATGTCCTTTACGAGGGCGTCATGCGCGGGCGCTTTCACGCCGAGCCGCGCATGCAAGCTGCGGAGCTGCTCTTGCAGGAACGGACTCCGCGGGACGTCCTGGTCGCTCGGCCGAGGGTCGAGGAGGTGCGGGCGGTCGCGAACGTCCGCGATCTCGTTCCTCCGGTCCTCCGTCGTTTCACCTCCCCGCACGATCCGACTCCCGCCGTCCACCTCCTCTCCAATGGGCGATACGCGGTGATGGTTACGACGGCGGGCTCCGGATACAGCCACTGGCGCGACCTTGCGGTCACGCGGTGGCGCGAGGACCGCACGCGTGATGCCTGGGGTACGCATGTTTTTATTCGCGACGGACATAGCGGCCAGCTCTGGTCGGCCGCATACCAACCGAGCGGGGTTGAACCGGACAGCTATGAAGTGGCTTTTTCCGAGGATCACGTCGAGATCCGGCGGCGCGATGGCGCGATTGCGACCACGCTTGAAGTCGTCGTTTCGCCGGAGCACGACGCCGAGGTGCGCCGGGTGTCGCTCACGAATTTGGGGCTGCGAAGCCGAGAGATCGAGCTGACCTCATACGCCGAAATCGTCCTGGCGCCACCCGCCGCCGACCACGCCCACCCGGCGTTTTCCAACCTATTTGTGCAGACGGAATTTGCTCCCGAACTCGGCGCCCTGCTCGCTACGCGCCGGCCACGGTCACACGGCGAGTCCCAGGTCTGGGCGGCGCACGTAGTCGTCGCCGAAGGGGAAACCGTCGGCGAGCTGCAATATGAGACCGACCGCGCCCGATTTCTCGGTCGCGGACGCGGGATCCGAACGCCGATGTCGGTCATCGACGGCCACCCACTCTCCAACACGGTCGGTGCAGTACTCGACCCGATCGTCAGCCTGCGGCGCCGCGTTCGGCTTGCGCCGGGCGCCACCGCGCGGGTCACCTTCTCGACGCTCATCGCGCCATCGCGCGACGAGGCGCTCGCCCTGGCCGACGAGTACAACAATCCAACGACGTTTGAGCGCGCGGCCACGCTGGCGTGGACGCAGGCCCAGGTCCAGTTACACCATCTCGGCATCGATCCCGATGA
Source organism: Deltaproteobacteria bacterium (assembly GCA_030688735.1). GTDB lineage: Bacteria > Desulfobacterota > Binatia > UBA9968 > UBA9968 > JACPFE01. The sequence continues at coordinate 4,361 of JAUYJC010000095.1, read as the reverse complement.
GGCCTACCTCTTCCAGGATCTCGCCGGCCAGATCCTGTACTCGGGCCCCACGCTGCGGCCTTCATCCACGGTGCTCGCGGGCAATGCCCGGGGACCCTCGGCACTCTGGCGGCACGGGATTTCCGGGGACATGCCGATTGTTCTGGTTCGCATCGACGAAACCGTGGATCAGGGAATTGTCCGGCAACTCCTTCGCGCCCATGAATACTGGCGGATGAGGCAGCTGGCGGTCGATCTCGTGATTCTGAACGAACAGGCCCCGTCCTACGCTCAAGATCTCCAGGCGTCTTTGGAGGCACAGGTCCGGACCAGCCAGTCACGCTTGCGGCACGAGGGGCATGAACCGTTCGGCAGCGTATTTGTCCTGCGCGGAGATCTCATTTCGGCTGAGGATCGCATCCTCCTCCAGACCGCCGCGCGTGCCGTGCTCTTGAGCCGCCGCGGCACCCTGGCCGAGCAGGTCGTACGTCAGCCGCGATCCGAGGACTCTTTGGTCCCTCTGGCGCGGCGTTTGCCTACGACGAAGTCGGTGGATGTGTTGCCGCCGCTGCCCGACCTCGAGTTCTTCAACGGCCTCGGCGGCTTCGCTGCGGATGGCCGTGAGTATGTGACCATTCTAGGCGAGGGACAGTGGACGCCAGCGCCCTGGATCAACGTGATTGCGAATCCTTCCTTTGGCTTCCAGGTTTCTGAGTCGGGCTCGGGTTACACATGGTCGCTCAACAGCCGGGAGAACCAGCTCAGTTCGTGGTCGAACGACCCGGTCAGCGATCCACCGGGCGAAACGATATACATCCGGGACGAAGACAGCGGCGAGCTGTGGGGACCCACGGTGCTGCCGATTCGCGAGGAGGCTTGGCCCTATATCGCCCGACACGGTCAGGGCTACAGCCGCTTCGAGCACGCATCACATGGAATTTCGCTTAACCTACTGCAGTTCGTGCCACTCGAGGACTCAATCAAGATTTCCCGCCTCACTATTGAGAATCACTCAGGGCGATCCAGACGTCTCTCGGTGACGGCGTATGTCGAATGGGTGCTGGGCGTTTCGCGGAGTGCTTCCGCGCCATTCGTGGTCACTGAGATCGACCCGGAAACGGGGGCAATGCTCGCACGTAACGCCTGGAACAGTGAGTTCGGCGGTCGCGTGGCGTTTGCCGACCTGGACGGGCGCCAGACCGCATGGACAGGTGATCGGACGGAGTTTCTTGGCCGTAACGGCACCCCCGACCATCCGGCATCCCTCGAACGAGGGGATCGACTCTCGGGAAAGGTCGGCGCCGGCCTCGACCCGTGCAGCGCCCTGCAGATGACGGTGGAGCTGCCTGCGGGAGGCCGTGCCGAGATCGTCTTTTACCTCGGCGAGGCGCCGTCCACGGAGGAGGCGCGGGCTTTGATCGCGCGCTACCGCGGGGCTGCCCTCGATGAAACCCTGCGCGCGGTCATCAAGCACTGGGATGACGTTCTTGGCGCGGTTCATGTGACAACACCGGATCGGGCCATGAATATTATGCTTAACCGCTGGCTGCTCTATCAGACGCTGGCCTGTCGTGTCTGGGCGCGAGCAGCGTTTTATCAAGCTGGCGGCGCCTATGGCTTTCGCGATCAGCTCCAAGACGTGATGGCGCTCACCATAGCGCAACGAAGCGTGGCACGCGCGCAGATACTCCGTGCCGCCGCGCGCCAGTTCGTTGAGGGCGACGTCCAGCACTGGTGGCATCCGCCGTCCGGCCGGGGCGTGCGGACCCGTATCTCCGACGATCTTTTATGGCTGCCATACGCGGTTTTCCACTACGTTGAAGTCACAGGCGATGTCGCTCTTCTCGACGAGGTCGTTCCCTTCCTCGACGGGCCGACTCTCGTGGCCGGGCAAGACGAGTCGTATTTCGAGCCACTTGTGTCCGCGCAAAGTGCTACCCTGTTCGAGCATTGCGCGCGCGCGCTCGACCGCAGTCTGGCGGTTGGCAGCCACGGTCTGCCGTTGATCGGCACGGGAGATTGGAACGATGGGATGAACCGGGTTGGTGCCGCGGGAAAAGGCGAGAGTATCTGGCTCGGCTGGTTTCTTCACACCAACCTCTGGGAGTTTGCACGCATGGCCGACGCGCGCGGCGAACACCAGCGCGCCGAAATGTGGCGATTGCATGTCAGCGCACTCAAAGCCTCGCTCGAACTGAAGGCGTGGGATGGGGAGTGGTACCGGAGAGCCTATTTTGACGATGGGACGCCGCTCGGCTCCGCCACGAACGCCGAATGCCGCATCGATTCGATCGCCCAATCATGGGGGGTCATCTCCGGTGCCGCTGAGCCGGCTCGTAGAGCGCGCGCCATGGCGGCGGTCGAGAAATATCTCGTTGATCGCAATAACGGACTCGTCCTACTCTTCACCCCGCCCTTTGACCATGCGAGCCCGGACCCTGGCTACATCAAAGGGTACCTTCCCGGCGTTCGCGAAAACGGTGGCCAATATACCCATGCAGCGATCTGGTCCGTCATCGCCTTCGCCGCACTCGGCGACGGGAACAAGGCCGGCGAACTTTTCTCGCTGTTAAACCCGATCAATCACGCGAGCAGCCGCGCCGGCGTTTACCGGTACAAAGTCGAGCCTTATGTCGTCGCCGCTGATGTTTATGCCGAGCCGCCGCATGTTGGCCGCGGCGGGTGGACGTGGTACACGGGGTCAGCGGGATGGATGTATCGGGCCGGCATCGAGTGGATATTAGGTTTCCGGCTGCGCGGCACGAGGCTTTACATCGATCCTTGTATCCCGTGTGCATGGCGGGACTTTAAGATCACATTTCGCTATCACTCGTCGCGTTACGAAATCGTCGTCGAGAACCCGCAAGGGGTCGCAAGAGGGGTCTCGTCTGTTGAGATCGATGGCGCATCGCTCGCAGCTGGCAGCATGCATATCCAGCTCGCCGATGACGGCGCAACGCACCCTGTGCGCGTTGTCCTTGGCGCGGAGACCTCTAATGCTCAAGCTAAAGTGTCCCTGTAACGACGAGAGAGAATACTTGCAGCCGGTAGCTGGCGGGCGGCGAATTCAACTCGATCCCAAGACCGCGCTTTATGAACATTTCAGGTCACGCGGTGATGCGGGTTTTGCCAACAGGGTGATGTTTGCGATGCGGCACGAATTCGGCGGCCGGCTAGAAAAAGCCGCCGCGAAATAGGATACTCAACAATGGCAACTTTCTCTTCCGATGCACTGGTTTTTTTCGGCGCCACCGGCGATCTGGCCTACCGCCCTTCAGGCAATGACCCGGCCGGCAGAATCCCACATAGGAGGTGGCAACAGCATGACGCCGACCGAAGTTGTATTCCTGCTTGACGTGGACAACACGTTGCTCGACAACGACCGTGTTATCGACGACCTCAGGAACCATCTTGAACGCGAGTTCGGCTCTGAAAACCGGGATCGGTACTGGGCGATCTTCGAGGAGTTGCGAACTGAACTTGGTTATGCCGATTATCTGGGCGCGCTACAGCGCTACCGGCTCGAAGCCACGTGCGATCCTCGACTGTTGATGATGTCTTCATTCCTACTGGATTATCCCTTTGCTAAGCGGCTCTACCCCGGTTACCTCGACGTCCTTGAGCATCTCCGCCCTTGGGGCCCAACGGTGATTCTGTCCGACGGCGATGTGGTTTTTCAGCCGCGCAAAGTTCAACGCTCGGGACTCTGGGAAGCGGTCGAAGGCCGTGTGCTCATCTACATCCACAAAGAGCAGATGCGGGACGATGTCGAGCGGCGCTACCCGGCCCGGCATTACGTGATGGTGGACGACAAGCTGCGTATTCTGGCGGCGATGAAAAAGATTCAGAGGGACCGGCTGACAACCGTCTTCCCGCGTCAGGGCCATTACGCGCTCGACCCTAAAAATATCGCGGCCTATCCTCCGGCTGACATAACGGTCGAGCGCATCGGCGATCTGGTCAACTGCGAATTGGCCGCCCTGCTCGCCGCCGCCTAAGCCGGCGGATCGGAGTAAAGGAGGATGGCGAACGCATGACGGAGCCACCTGATCGTCGCTTGTTGATAATCAACACCGTTGGCGCCCCAAGTCCCACGCGCACGATCCGGCTTGCGCTAGCCCCAATACTGTTCACTTTACGATTCTGATAGGATTCTCGACCATGATCCTTTTTGTGCGCGACCGCTTGCGTGGTCGGAGAGGATAGTTGCTCATCTTTCGCTTGACTCCTCTGGGATTGCTGCGCGATCGACTCGATGCCACGCGTTCCTCGAGAATCTCCAACAGAACAAGTTCATGAAAGGCTTTCCTGTCCTGAGGGGGGAAGGGAGGCGAACCTCGCGATTTTCCTGCGTACCACGCGCACGGCGTGGAGAAAAGAGA
>JAUYJC010000090.1 GCA_030688735.1 Deltaproteobacteria bacterium | reverse complement strand
AGCCGGATGACGATACTCGTCTGTCCCTTCCCCTAAATGCACCTGCCACAAGTCCGCGGCAAACTCGGCCTGCTGATATTTTCCGCTGGCGACATCTTTGTGCGGGTTAACGACTTCACGCCACGGCTTGAGCTGTCCGGTTACCTGACTCTCCACCGCGGGACTGGCGGTCTTGCGCTTCTCGGTTCTGACCTGCTCGTCGAAGCGCACTCGCAGCAGCTCCATTTTCATCTTTTCGACTTCCGCCGATTCCGGGGCGGAGACTGCCGTGAGGAGTCGCGCTGCGCTGTCGAGAGCACGGTAAGCATCGTCGGAAGTAAACGGACGCTGATGAGCCCAATTATTGCGCACCTCGCGGAGCTCGCTCACCAATGTCCGTTCAGACTGTCCAAGAATTTTTCTGAACACGGTATTCCACTGGTTCCACATCACCGCGAGCACCGTGGCGACTTCCCACTGCGGATTTTTCTCCGTGCCAGCGAAGGTAAGCTGCTGGGGCGACAACGTGCTTTTCACTTCATCGAACCAGCGCTGCTGATACTCAGACTTCAGTTCGCGTTCGAGAAATGGCGCCACCCCATCCTTGAGAAGCTCTAATGCTTTGCCAACACGTTCGTGGTTAGTAATCGCCATCCGTTACTCCTGATTGAAGAGAGCTTCCTGCTGCGGCTGCATTCTGCCCCTTTCGCTCGCCAGCCGGACGATCTCAGGCCAACTTTGCACGAGGCCATTGTAGCTGAGCGCTTCCTGAGTACGTTTCTTGCGCTCGCAAATTGTGTAAAGCCGATACGCAAGCTCACGAGCGGTCTCAGCCTTACCGCCAAGCTTCCCAACCAATTCGGCGGCGACGCTCTCGCCTTGCTCCAGTGCTCGCACCAGCTGATGCACCATCTCCCAGACCGTCAATCGCTCGTCGTCTTCCGGGTTCCAATTTTTGGGCAGCTCCGTCGGCTTCAGCAAACGCACCTTCCCACCTTTTGAGAGAGCAATGCCCGCCTCCACCATACCGCCGACGCTCGTGTTTTTTGCCTTCGACAGCGTCTCCGCGACGCCGTACTCGCCGTCACCGAATCCGTACTGCTCAAACCACGCCAGCGCCCAGCGGCTGTCGGCGTCGAAATCGCCTTCCTGCTCGGCCAGCGCCTCGTCGAGGGTCTGGTTGATGAGCGCCAACGCCTCGCGCACAGAGAGCGGTTTACCTTCGGCATCAAGTACCTTTGCATATCGCGTAAAGATTGCCATGCCCGGACCAATGGCCGCCTGCGCAAGATCCACCGGCGCGATGTTGCCGCGCTGTAGGTGGGCGAGCGCCGTGGGCAGTTCGGTCTTGAGCGCGGTGACGAACTCGCGGCGCGTGGCGGTGGGCGCATCAACCGTGTGCGGGCGGCAAACGAGGATGATGCTGGACGCCAGGGCGTTGGAGCCCATGCCGCGGACGCGACGTGCCAGCTCCGTCCGCATTGGCCACGTCCCGCTGATGGCGAAACCGGCGCGGATCACCGCCTCGAGGAATGTCTCCCAGCCGGTGCTGGCAGTGCCTGCGTCGCCATCGCTCTCTGCCTGCTTGAAGGCGTAGTAGATGGTGACCGGGAAGGCTGGGTGGGTTTGCTCGGCCAGGCGGTGCATGGCCCTTGTCATGCCCCCGAGAAAGAAGGACTCCGCCTTTCCCTTACCACCATGCCGGTCTGGCGTGGCCACCAACTCCTCAGCCTTCGGCACGGTGAGTGTCGCGAAGAGTTCGGGAAGGATCGGTTTCAGCGAGTGACGGAGCCAGACATAGAAGAAGTCCGACAGGTCAGCGTAGCCGACGTTGTCGTAGTAGGGCGGATCAGTGGAAAGAACTTTCGCGGCGCTGATGCTTTGGCTTGCGGCATCTGCCTGCACTACAAAGCCTGTGTTTCTTGTTTCAAGCGAATCGAGAACTGAGACGATCGAGGCGATTCCTCCCTGGAAATTCCCGCTCGACTCTGAAATTGGGTTGCTCTCGGCGAAATCCCAGAGCATGGGCAAAGCCTGTCTGCCGAAAGTGTGGCCGGTATGTTCGCGCAAGCTTGCCCAAGCACAGCCCATTGAGTTCCGGTTGGCGATCTTGCTCACCGCAAACGCCAGATACGCTGCTACTGCATCGGCGTAGGCAATCGCGCCGGTGCCATCGGCATCAAGGCCGCGACCGTCGTCCGGCACACCAGCGGTGAGTGCGTCGCGCTTCACTTTCTCGCGCGCTTCCTGCACAAGGTCGGAGAAGGTCGTCAGCGCCACGAGCTGACGAGGGGTAAAGAGGTCGCTCCACTTTGTCATCCCGTAGTTGCCGACGCGAAAACCGAGCGCCTGCTGGAAGAATTCGACATCCGGCTTCCACTCCGGCGTCGCCTGGCGTGCGATGGCCTCCATCGCCCCGGTCGGCGGCAGGTAGATCCGCCTTCGCTCGCCCTCGGCCACAATTGCCATCAGCCGTGCATCAATACGCCCAGCTTGTCCCTCAGCTTTGATGTAGTCACCCGAGATCGGCGCTCCCGACATCAGGCAAAGAAAATTCGCCCGCGCCAACTTGGTGCCGTTCTTCGCCGCCTCCGCGTCCTTCGGCTTGCCGACTTTCACCGTGAAGCGGTAATCCCCGTTCTCGCCTGCCTGCCGCGCCGCTTCGCTCTCCGGCACAGGCAGGATCACAGGCTCGACGTAAGCCTCCTTGCCCGTCTTGGTGGAGAGCATGAAGGTGGAGGCGAGCGGCACGTCCACCTGCGCGAAGGCTGGATTTGGGCTCTTCACAGTGCGCGCCCAGAGCCAGGCGATCACCGTGAGATTTTGCCCGACAAGCCTCTTCAGATCCGGCCGGTCCTTCGCCATCTCCGTAGTGATCTCGACTTTTGGATACAGATGGCCGATACGTTTTTCGGCCTCGTCACGCATCCACTTACCGTAGTACCGCACGTCATCGGCGAGACCTTGTGCGCCTTTCCAGCCGGTCTGTGAACCAAACTTTTTTCGCGCCTCTGGGTTCACCGGTGGTTTGCCGGCGAACTTTGGTGGGATCTCGATCATCGCTTTGCAAATGAGTACGGCCACAGGGTTTAGATCAGACGCGTAGGCTTCCAGCCCGAGCCGCTGCGCTTCCAGCGGCAATGATCCGCCGCCGGCGAAAGGATCGTGAAACGCGGGAAGTTTATGCCGGTCGAATAGTTCTTTGGCGCGCGGATGGTCAGCGTTTTCCGCGCAGGTTGCACGCCAGCTCTGCCAGATCTCGTCGCGCGCGCGCTGAAGGACTTCCTCGTTAGTCGTGTTCTCCCACAGCACAAGGTCTTCGATGATCTTGAAAAGCCGTTGACGTTCTTTCTCTTGCGCCTTCCCCGTCTTGAAAATATCCGGGTGCGCCGACGGATCGTCCACCATCTGCGCAAAGATCACCGCCCGCGCCGCCGCCAACGGCCGCCTCGCCCACCACAGATGCAACGTCGACGGATGCCCATGCCGGATCGACTTCTCCCGCGCCGAAGCCTTGTTGATCGCCTCGAGCGGCAGAGCGACTTCGATCAATTTCTTTTTGTAGTTCATGCTAACTCAATCACGTGACTCCACTACGCGCGGCTCGATTGAGCGAATGGGCCTCATTGTAGCCAAGTCCGAAGTAAAGCCCACGGGAACATGCGATAAAATACGAACACATGCAACACTACGAAGACCCACGGGACACCGGTTTCAATGTGAGTAACCGGTTTATATCGTGTCGAGTCTTTGCCGCGGCCCATTGCTTCCCACTCCGCATCATAGGGACTTAAGGGAAGCCGCTTCTCGATGACATGAATAACGTTAAATTTTGCAGTGTTTAGATCTCGATATGACCGGACAAGCCGGTACCACAAGTAGCAAAGCACTACGCCTACGACCCCAAGAAGCCAGAGGTAATCGCTTGTGTCCTTGGTTGTCAGGTAGCCCACGAAGCTGAGCAGAGCCGTATTAACGGTAAGGAAATAGGAGTTCGCCGTCTGGCGTCGCTGACTAATGCGATCGGCCATTTCCACGTAGAGCTTGTACTGCTCAAGGAGATGAGCCTGAAACTCTGCGTTAGATGGATACGGCGCATCGGACGGGAACTGTGTAAAGAGCTTACCGGCGAAGGCGTCAGCTTGGTCGCTCATCGCGTTATCGTGCTCCGCCAATCAACGACTTGAGGTTTTCCCATGTCCAATTGTAAATCTTATCCGCGGCATTCGCGCTCTTAGGTTTCTTACAGGTCTTTTCTGAGCGACCCCAAAGCAAAAAATAGGGTAACTTTTCTTCCTGCGCGATTGCTAACTCCGCGCTCACCCCGGTTGCGGTGTCAGTATATTCGCCGCAGATCACGATCATCAGATCAACGTTTAGAAGTCGTTTGCGCACCTTTTCCTTCCAGTCCCCTGTCAGTGGCTCCTTAACAGAACGATCAGTAAGATCAAACGGGGAATCCGGGTTCCTCGCTTGACCAACAAGGAGATTCCGAAGATCTTCGTCATGGTCGAAATCAAAACTTGTGAACACACGTTTCTAGGCCATGATTCCCTCCCTTATTTGCTGGCGTCGCTAGTTGCCTTCATTGACCGGGTGACTCTGATGAATTTTGTCGTGTACATCATAACTTCAGCTTGGAACGTCCAAATCGTATCGTTCGTCTGTTCCACTCGTCACGCTTCAAGTTTTTTTTCAAAGCCGCGCTTGCCACCATGATAGGTTGCTTTTATAGTCATCAGGCCACAAGGGCGTCCGGTATTGTCAATCGCTCTAAGCTGACAGGGAACTTCAACTGGCCTCTTCCGTGTCTAACGACTCTTGTTCATGCCCGATTTTCTTTAGTCGATAAGTCCCTGGATAAAGCTTAAGTTCGTCGTTCTCGTACATGTCAAGCAATCGACGAGCGCGAATCTCAACTGGGTGACCGTCGGGGTCGATAAGAATGAGTGAGTGATCGTCGGGGTACTTCTTACACGTCTCCCAAACCTCGGACTCCAACTGAAGGGTTTCCCGGTCGAGGCAGCAGTCCTTCAACCATAAATGTCGAACCTCTCCACCGGCCATGCGCCACTCCCAAGGAAAGCTCTCGCCGGAGGTGCGCACAATCCAACCTCCGTCTCTGTGCTTAAACCGAACGTCATCCTCTTTTGTGTAATTTTTCAGCGCAGCGAAGCGCTCGATCAGGCTAGGTTTCGGTGGCCCGGGCGGAATTGGCGGGTCTCGGGTCCGCTCAGAATCATCGGGCACGATCGGTGGATTGGTAGTTACACCCGGCTCGTCCCCGTCTTCGGATTGTTTTTTTTCCTCAGCCAGACCAGCTTCGCCGAGCTTTCCTGACGCTTTGCCGTTCTCCTCGCCTTTTATCACTACGGGTTCAGGTGGTTTAGGATCGGCCACTTCAGTAGGCGCCAATTTAAAATTCTCCTCCAAATACTCCGTGACAAATTCCGGCGACCGGTCGTAACAGATTTTTATCGCGTCGATAATCTCTTGCCTGTCAAAAATGCGTCCAATCTCTTGCGCAACGGCTTTGGCCATTTTCGCAGATGATCTGTTTTCGACGTATACGCGATGATTCTTCCAGAGAACGTCGGCGCGGCGGGAATCGCCAGCGGGCGTCCCACCGATATAAGGGACTGTCTGAAGTCCCTCAGCGACCTGCCAGAGAGTTTGAGCGAGACGATCTGCAATCTCGCGGACCCGAGCCGTCTCTGTTACATCTTCGAGTTTGACACGTCGCAGCCCAGACCCCAGGCTATTAAGCCATGGCTTATCTTGTAGATCGCCCAAGAGGCGAGGGTTTTCGTAGATATGGTCATCGAGACTCTCGGCAAGAGTCGGCAATTTGGAGAACGGATACTGCCCGCATATTTCCGCCGAGAGTTTTTGAAGATCGGCGGTTTTCTCCTTCACGGCTGGAAAAAGATGTTTCCACGGCACCAAAGACTGCATAGTAAGCGCATACGCCAAGCTCTCGACGTTAACCCATTTGCCTTCGAGGTTAAGCCAGTGTTGGCACTCGTTCCAGATGCGGTCGGGATATCGAGGGAGCACCGACCGAACCCTTCTCGCATCCTCGTCAGACAGAAGATTTCCAGATGGCAGGGTTTTCAGCCATTTGATTGCGAGATCTACTGTTGGTCGATCCGCAACGCCAATTTTCTGCCAAAGAGCCAGGGGACTGACAGACGGGTGGACAAGAGCCGCACCCGGAACATCCTCTTCATCTCCCTCGATGAAGACGCCTGAAGACGATGCCCATCCATTGGTGTCGGTAAGGATTAACCTATCGCTTTGAAATGCATTTTTGATCGTTTGGAATTGATCCGTGCTGCACTTAGCAAGCATTTGATCAAGGCGATGGTACCATTTACCGAGCTCAAATAGGGGCGGGTTTTCCACTCCGGCCAACGCGAGGATCCGTTCCAACAGTCGCTCCGGCCCAGTTGGTGTATCGCGGACTCCGAGAGCCGCGAGAATAGGCCGATTACTTTCCGTGTCCAGATCACCTCGAACGAAAGGTTCAACATCAAGCAGCGATTCCGTTTCTGGAGTACGCCGCAGTAACTCGCCAGGTAGTCTGAAGTCGCCCCACGTATCCTGCAAGCACCGTAGAGATCGGAATTTGCTGACCCATACCGCCGGAATATCTCTGGCGAGCAACGACAAAGTCCCACTGGCCCGACCGCGAGTGCTAGCTTGAGAAGCGCTCGCACACAACGTGTTCGCCCAAAAACTGGCCGGCTGCAAAAGAATTTTCCTCAACACCTTAGCCCAAATCGTCTCATCTTCAGTCGCTAACGCCTCCCAGTACGCCCACTGCGCTTTTGAAAAATCCCAATCGTCCATCGAATAGTCCTCCGAAACGTACGGGCCGCTCAGTTTTTCGCGATAGCCACGTAAAACGAGCATTCGATGGAGATTCGCTTTCGACCAAAGCTTGAAGGTATTTTTGACTGGAGGAATGAATCCAAGAACTCGGCTTCGGTCCGTGGCAACAACCCACTGCCTCCATTCCGCCTCGGTACAGGACTTGAGACCTCTAAAGTAACTTTCATGAAGCACGTGTTGCTCGTACCATGTTTTATCCACGAATTGATCAAGGTCGGTTTGGATGTCAGCGAGGACCATCTCATTCGCCGATAGGAAATGCCCATTTCGAGCAACGAATTTGAATTCCGACGAGACCGACGCACCAAGCGCAGCTGCCACGTGACCCAGTCTAATACAGTCTTCCTGGCCGAACTGTCGGTTGGTGAAAAACGCATTTGCGACTTGGTCTACGACACTACTGACATCACTGGTTTCGCTTAGATTTAGAGCCTTAAGCACTTCGTAACAATATCCGACTACCCGTTCCAACCCATCGTCTTTGAGGTCCTCGGCTTGACGGCGCTGCTCTGCTAGATATCGTGTCCAATTTTGGTTCAGGACCAGCAGATACTTGGAGAGGAATTCCCAATCGTCATTAGACTGAAGTAGCTTCTTCTCCCCCAGGCGAACAACATCTTGAGCCGCATACAGTACATCCGTGCCTTGAACCGGAACAATCCGAACGCCGAGATGTTTGCGAAAGTAGTTCGTCACATCGCCTGAAACATAAATCCATAGAACCAAGAGTTGGTGCCAGGCCGCGGGTGTTGGAAGGTGGTCGGATTCCAACACCTGAAGAATTCGGTCTTTCTGAAGCTCTTCAATACACTCCCAGCGAATCAGTTTCTTTTGGTTGGTATCTGATACGTCGCGAGACAGTATTGCGCGATTGTCTCTGACAAAATGACTGGCAACTTGTTCAGCGGGCCATATATTGAGCAAAGGGGCAGGCGCTGCGACACATCCTGCCCAAGGTTGTAGTTGCTCATCGGTAGAGAGCAGAAATCGTTCATCCTCAATCGTTGCCTCGAAGGCTTCTTCCACAACCGTACCACATCTACCCTCGATCGACTGGTTATTCCGGTCGACATCAGGAAAAATCTGGTATGCATCGCAACGCTGGGCGGCAGTATACTCGGATCGATTTAACCAGGAGAGCATCGCATCGGCGGCAAGATGGCCTGCGCGCTTTAGCAACCATCGGTTAGTTGGCGATGTCTCAACATCTTTGATCTTGAGCCGAGCCGGATCTTGAATAAAAGGTGCGTTGCATGCAAACGGGAGTCGACTCTTGATTCCGGTTCGGAGAACAACATAAAGGTAACTTTCAATACCTAAGACGATCTCGACCCGACAAGGCGGAAAATTCGTCTCCTCATCAAGAGAAATCATGCGTTCCTGTCTGATTTCCTGAAGAGCATCATCTGGAAAACTCTCGTCTTGTGATCGTAATACCAAGTGTCGCTTTTCCGGCACCGTCGAAACAACCATCTATTCTGAATCGTCGATCGGGCCTGCCCCCGCCGAATCCCAACGCACTTGCTGTTCGCCAACACGCAAAGCGCGAAGATGTCTAAAAAACAAAAGCGATGCCGGGCTTTGAACCCATTCGTCGAGACATGACTCCAGCTCACGGCGGCGATAGTCGTCTTTGATCACGATACGAACTTGAGTTTGGTTCTTCTCTTGGTTTACGTTAGTGAGCCAGACCGGCTCGGAAAACCGCTGCCGCCGAAAAGCCACAGACAAAGTAGGAGTGAAGAGCCTGACTTCGTCTCCAATGCTGAACGTGCTTTTAAATCCGATGCCACGGAAGCCTATCGTGTGTAAGGCCCGCTTGTTGGAGTAACCAAAGCGGCAGAGAGAAGCAAAATGCTCCTCGCTAAAATCCTCCCCGTTGTGGGAGAAGAAGAACTCTCCGTCTAATATGCCGACTGACGCTACGGTGGCGCCCGCATCATCTGCGTTTTGCAGGAGTTCTGAGAGCACATGCCGGGGACTTTGAATCTGTTGAAAGAGCTGATGCCACGGCGCTGCGAGTTCAGGATCCTCTTCCAGTTGGTCCCAACGCCGTGCTGCGCGAGCGCGAATAGTCTCAAAATACGGTGGCGGAAGCGTCATGCCGGTTTCTCTGCGCGCCTAAGAAGCTCACCGAAGTTATAGTTGACGCTCGTAACGCCGAAATTGGGTTCGCGTTGAAAAGGTCGGCGTAGATAATAGACTTCATGTTTCCCGTCGCTTTTGAATTCGACCATTCCTAGAATAAAGTCATCGGGCATGTTAAGCGAATAAAGTATTTCGTTCTTAGTAACGGTAAGAATGTCTTCGCCGGACGCCCGGCCTTTAACTTCGATGAAGCGCAGCGTCCCCTTTTCCGGATTTTTGCTTTCTATATCGTAACCAAGCTTCTCAAATTCACGATCCGTCGGTTCAAATCCAAGATCACGTTCCATACCCATGACGATGGCGCGGGCACGGGCAGCGACGGCCTGTCTGTCTACCGTCGGAGAGGGATCCCTTATCGGCCGTCCGGTTATCTTGCCGAGTAGTCCCAACGGGACAACGACTAGTCCCCCTAACACCACCGGCGGCAACGCGGAGATTTGGCTTTCCAGTTCGAGCTGCTCCATTCTTTTCTGGAGGCGCCCCTGGAGGTCGTCGGCCCGGCGGCGGGCTTCTTGCGAGTTGAGACGGGCATTGACCTTGCCGGCTTGTTCCTGAAGCTTGAGTTCCTCTGCCCGATGATCCCAATAGTTGATCTCCTTGGTCAAGCGGTCTTTGACGGCCGCACGGGTCTTCTCATTCCATTCAAGACGTCGCCCGCGGACTTCCTGTAAATGCTCGGGGACCACGCGGGCTATCGCATGGCCCTGGGCTTTCTGTTCCAGCTCGCGCGTAATCCATGAACATTCTGGGCGGGCGAGGATTTCCAGGACCGTCGGCTCCTCCGACTTTAGGGGCCGATAGTCGAGGTACGGTGCGTACTGAAGATGTCGCACACCGCCGGACGCGTCGAGTTCCACATACAGCACTTGCTTGGACACCACGCGGCGCTCGCCCGTCGGCGTGAGGCTCGCATCTTGAATGGCATGCTCCAGATAAAACAACACCCGTGGCGTGTCGCCAGTATCGCGCTCGTCCACCAACACGGTGCCGCGGCGCAAGAGATCGCGGTTGCGTTCCAAGGTGAGATCGAGCACAGAGTCGAGCAAGGGATGACCTGGACAAACAAAAGCGGCAAGCGGTTGTCCTTGAGGCGCTATCAGCGGCTTCTCGAAAGCAATGCGCTCATATCGCTGCAAGACCGGCTCACCGATGCCCTTCGAGCGATCGCGATTGCGGATGGGTGCCGGGACATGGGTGACTTCGTATCGACGCGTTTCACGCTGGCGCAGAGTGCCGCCCAACTGTTTAAAGGCTTCGAGAAAAAACGACTCGATATAGTGAGGCTGGAGTCTGCGCGCTTCGGCACGTTCCATGTCCTCGCGCACACGCCGCACGCGGCTGGCGTCCATCGCATCGCGCGCTAAAGCGCGGTCCTCAAGCAGGTCTTCAAGTTCTTTACGGTTGAATGCGTTTAGCACAGCCTGATTGAGGCGAGCGCGGATCTCGGGCTTTTCGCCGTAACGGATCGCCTCGATCAAGAGATCGCGCAGCGGTCGTCCCTCAAACAGCAATTTTCCGAGCACATCGAACACCTGACCGCCGAGTGACTTACGCGCTTCTTCGAGCTTCTGGAGCAAAGTACGGTAGACATCGCCTTCGCGAGTCTCATCGGCGACGAGATTCCACAAATGGCAGACTTCGGTCTGGCCGATGCGGTGGATGCGTCCGAAGCGCTGTTCGATGCGATTGGGGTTCCAGGGCAGATCGTAGTTGACCATCAAGTGAGCACGCTGGAGGTTGATACCTTCGCCGGCGGCATCTGTGGCCGCCAGAACCTGGACTTGTGGATCGTGGAGGAAAGATTCTTGGGCTTTTTTCCGCTCTTCGCGGCCCATGCCACCATGGATACGAACCACTGCATCTTTGCGACCAAGAACCGTGCTAATCTGCTGCTCTAAATAATTCAGCGTGTCGCGATGCTCCGTGAAGACCACGAGCTTTTGTCGTGGCGATGGCACCGGTTTAGCTATATCCCCTGATCCATACGGTGCCGCCTCTTCGCCGACTCGATCCGCCACGCTCGCCCGGGTAAAGATATGGGCAAGCAAGTTGGCTAGCTCGCGCCACTTGCGATCGTCCCCACTTCGCCGCACCGAGAGCGCTAGAGACTCAAGGTGCTGGAGCGTCGCGATCTCGGCCTTTAGTTCCTCTATCGTCCGAGCGGCAGTGGCTTGGTCAAGGATCTGTTCCTCGGTGGCGGCGACTTCGTTATCGGGCGCCTCGTCCAGATCATCGACATCTTCCTGATCCAATGTTGGAACCTGCTCGGCGATTGCCTGGGCGAAAGCGCCGCGTTGAAGTAATTCGAGTTCACGCAGGCGTTTCTCCAAACGCTCGCGACGGCGACGCAACGATTGATAGATCGCTTCCGGCGACGAGGCGAGCCGGCGCTGTAAAATGGTAAGAGCAAAGCCGACGGTACCGGCCCGTTTGTCGTTTTGCAGGGCCTCGGCTCGGTTAAACTCTTCACGCACGTAATCGGTAACTTCTTTATAGAGTCGCGCTTCGCCATCGGAAAGTTTGTAAGGCACGGTGTATGCGATGCGCTCGGGAAAAAGCGGCGTTCCATCGAACTTGAGCAGCTTCTCTTTGACCATCCGGCGCATGAGGTCGGAGACATCGGCGGTGTGAACACCATCGCGGAATCTTCCCTCGAAACGATCGCCGTCGATCAGTGACATAAACAGCTGAAAGTCTTCCTCTTTACCGTTGTGCGGCGTGGCCGTCATCAAGAGGAAGTGGCGCGTCAACGGCGAAAGCATCTGCCCAAGCCTGTGACGTTTGGTAAACTTCACTTCGCCACCGAAAAATGAAGCCGACATCTTGTGCGCTTCGTCGCAGACGATGAGATCCCAGCGGCAGTCTGGTGCTTTGAGCTTATCTTGAACGCTTTCGTCGCGGGAGAGCTTATCGAGCCGAGCGATTACTAGGTTGTTTTCCAGAAACCAGTTGCCGGTGCGGGCGGCTTCGAGCTTGTCGTTGGTCAAAATATCGAAAGGAAGCTGAAAGCGACGGTAAAGCTCGTCTTGCCATTGATCGACGAGGCTGCCGGGGCAGACAACCAAACAGCGCTGGAGATCGCCGCGAACGATCAACTCCTTGATAAGAAGACCGGCCATGATCGTCTTGCCGGCGCCGGGATCGTCCGCCAGAAGAAATCGTAACGGTTGGCGCGGTAACATGGACTCGTAAACAGCCGTGATTTGGTGCGGCAGCGGGTCGACCAAAGAAGTGTGCACAGCCAACACCGGATCGAATAAATGAGCGAGCCGAATGCGGTGGGCTTCCGAGACCAGGCGGAGCAGGCTGCCGTCGCCGTCAAAACACCAAGGACGGCCCTGCACGACGATTTCTAGACGCTGCTCGTCATGACGGTAAAGCAATTGGTTAGCGACTCGGCCGCCGGGATCTTTGTATGTGAGTTCGAGCGCCTCCGAACCGAACCATTGCACGTTAACAACCGTGACCAGGGCATCGGGGAGAATACCGCAAACAGATGCGTTGGGAGTGATGTCTTCCAGTCTAATCATGCTTGATTCTGAGAAGTCCGATTACCAAGGTCGCCGGTCCCAGCTTACGGGTGCACCGATTGCCCACTTCGCTCCAGGGATTCGAGAGAATTCTTGTCTTGGACCTGGTCGGATTTGCGCTCGGAAAACCGGCCAGATCAAAGTCACCACGTCCCGGATCGTCGATCAAGTAATACTAGTCGAAATGGGGCCGGGATGCCAAGGGCGATTTTCGGGGCTGGTCAGGAGAGTTTGAGATCTGGCTGACCCGTCGCCAGGGTCAATTCTCGCTCCGTGTCCGCTCCGGCTCCGTATCGGCTCCGTGGCTCCGTGTCAGACTTGCCTAACTCTATTAACTCACCAAGCCATTGTGCAACGCACGGCTCACATTTGATGGGTGGCCGCCGAGAAAATCTGCCAACTCCGACGCGAGATAACCCTCCCCCAACACCGCTTCGCAAATGAATGGACGGCGAGGCCTAAGGCCGAGAGGACGACCGAAAAAAGAAAGGGAATTGTAGAATGTCCCCTTTTCTTTTCGTAATCGTTTTATTATGAATGTCTCATTCGACGAAGAACCGTTTATTAACCTACTAAAACCGCGAAGACACAAATAGTTCAACCGAGGGAAAGGAGAACGACATGGCAAAAGCCCCTTACATCAGAAACATTCGGAAAGAAGATCTGGCAGCAATCGTTGAGATCGAGGATCGCAGCACCGGCGTCTCTCGACGCGATTACTGGGAGAAAAGAATCGACATGTATGAGGCCATACGTCCCTCTTGGACCTCGGTTGTTGCCGAGGTCGACAATCGTGTTGTGGGTTTTCTCTTGGGCCGTGCCGGAGAGATGGAATTTGGCCTTGCTGACCCGGTGGCCTGGATCGAGACCATCGGGGTGGACCCGGCTTATCGGCGCCAGGGGATAGCGGCCAAGATGGTCGAACACTTTAACTTATCGGCCGATGAACACGATATTTACACGGTCTTTACTCTGGTCGGTAAGAGCAACGGGGACATGGAGCAATTTTTCGCCAAGCGTGGATTTGCCCAAGGGGAAATGCGCCATTTCCAAAAGAGAGTAAAGATTTAATTCGGAAAGCTATGGACTAAGCTCACGCCGCTTGATGGACCTTGATGTTTGTCGTGAATGTTTCCCTGCAAGTTCGCAGTGGGCCCCACGGCAAGACCGTGGGGCGAAATCCTGAGCGAGAGCCCGCGGCCAAGGCCGGGGCTCGAGTCGAAGGGTCGCGTTAAAGCTCTTCCTCTTTCGTCCGCCCTAGGACCCTTTTCCACACCGCTCCGTCACCGATGAAGTGCCGTTGCTTTTTTTCCAATTGAGCGACGATCCGACTCTTCTCGTGTAGCTCCGCGCTGAGCTTTTTACATTCCTCGGATAGGCGCGAAATGAGTCTGCCGATTCCCGCTTCTCTAGCCGCGGCCGTTTGAATGAGATTTTCCTTTTCTTTCAGTTCGGCTTCGCGACCTTGGAGCTGGCTTTCCAGATCCTGCAACCTGACTTCGAGGTCCTGGGTCCGCGCCTTGAGATGACCATCGGTGTCTCTTAATTGACGATCCTTGGCTTCCAGTTCACTTTGCGTCTCTTTGAGTTGACGCGCGAGCGCCGTCATCTCGGCTTCGAGCCGCCCGCTCGCTTTCTGGGCTCGCGAGTCCGCATCCTGCAAACGCGTCGTCATATCCCGCAAGTTCGCTTTCAGATCCCCGACTTCGATTTCTCGGACGTCTAGCTGGGTTTTTCTTTCTCGCAGCTGAATTTCCAAATCTTGGATCTTTGCCTT
>JAUYJC010000087.1 GCA_030688735.1 Deltaproteobacteria bacterium | reverse complement strand
TTAGAAGTCCGGTTTGTTATGGATCAGTACTCGAATTCACTAACACAATTAAGCGGGAGGGCACACGCCCGTGGGCTGTGCCGGAACACGGCGGTACACGAGCGTTAGGTGATTACCGGTACTGTGGAAATCGAGGCTAGCGAAGCCGCATGCTCGGACGATAGCGCAGCTATCTCAGCCTTTGGGCCATTCCATTGGTCGTGCGCATGACGTCGCCGATCCAAGTCGTCAATTCGCTGATTCTGCTGCCGTTGCTCTGGGCAATGTCGGACCAGGGCCGGCCGCGCTGATAGTCGTCGACGATCCGGTTAATAGGACCGCGGCCCAAATAAGAAACACCTCTGAGGGCGGCATATTGCCCATAACCCAAGCCCAGTTGCTGCCGTTCCCGATAGATTATTTCCGGGCGGAGACGCAACTCTTGGGCTAGGCCCTCAATGATCGCCCGTTCGCCGTTTTGTTCCGCGACAAAACGGTTGATCAGCTGGACCCGTTTCAGCAATTCCCGCTCCGACTTCGCCGCCGGCGAATCCAGCGCCGCCGGTGTGGGCAGCGTTTCTATCCGCGCATTACTCGATTGATAGTAACGCAGCGCCTCAGGCATGAAGGAGCGCAGCTGTTGCACACGCGTTTCGTAGCCAGGGTGGGTAGAGAGGAACGGAGGGGGAGCGCCTTTTTCGTTGCGCGCCATTCTTTCCCAAACCTCGAGAGCGACTCTCGGGTCGTATCCTGCCTTTGCCATGAGTATAAGACCGACCCGGTCGGCCTCCGACTCCTGGGAGCGGCTAAAAGGTAAGAACAAACCCACCGATGCCCCCAACCCTAGAGCCTGGAGGATTTGCGGATTGATCCCGGAAGCCCCGGCAAGAGCCACACCGGTACCGAGTATCCCGGCCTGGCTCATGCGCTCTCCCGAGTGACGGAGCAACGCATGCGCCACCTCATGTCCCATGATGACCGCCAGACCCGCCTCGTCCCTAGCGACAGGAAATATGCCCGTATAGACCGCCACTTTACCACCGGGTACAGCAAAGGCGTTGACCGATTCAGGATCGTTGATCATGCGGAAATCCCAGCGGTACGCCGGTTTCTCGGCCGCGCGCGCAATCCGTTCGCCCACCCTGCGCACGATCCGCAGCGATTCCGAGTCTTCCGACAACACGCTGTCGCGCAGAATATGCCGATAGGCTTGCTCACCAGACGCCACCTCTTGGCTCTCAGACACCAGCATCAGCTGGCTCCGCCCGGTGTAAGGCGCCGAAGCGCAGCCTGCCGCGAACAGCAGTGTCGCCAAAGATGGGAGACTCCTTTTCATCGTGGTCCTATGAGTAAATACTAACTTTTCGATCCGCTTCAGGCAAGAAAGCGTTTCGCATCTTTGAGCGCGACAAATTCGGATGTAGAATTCGTCGCGGACTATAGCCCCATTTTCCCCGGATTGAGGATGCCGTTGGGATCGAGAGCCCTCTTGATCTGCCGCATGATTTCCAGCCCATAGCCATGTTCTTCGGCCATCAGCGGTGCCAACTTCACGCCAATACCATGGGTGTATTCCATCGATCCGCCCATTTTTTGTGCGAGCCGGAGCATCTCCTCGATCGTCTCTGCCAACCGGAGTTGCGCCTGGTTCGAACCGTCGTCTTCGATCCCCAACCGCATGGAAAAAAGCTCCGGGTGAACCCAAAGGCCGCTTTCCTGCAGCTGCACGCCGCGCTGCTCGATGAGCGGCGCTGCCGCCGCGCGAAACGGGAGCACCTTCGAAGCCGGCAGGGCGACGTGAATCCAGTCCCGATAGATGCCGTCTCTGCCGCGCGTCCGCCTTTGGCGGCGGTTTTCCATGAACCGCCTGGCGACGACATGGCGGTCACGCCAAAACCGTTCCGCTTGCCCGCCGGGTAACTGCTTCCCACCATTTTGCTCGCAGATCGTCAGGGCACACTTCGCTTCCAACTCGATGATCTCGCGCCCCCCCTCAAACGCTACATAGAGAACGGCCCCCGCCGCAGGCTTTTCGCCATCGTCACCCAAGTCGATCAGCGCGGGTCGCAGACGCCGCGAAAACATTCCCTGGACCGCCGTGTATCCCCGCTCGAAAGATTCAAACCTAAAACCGGTGAGCGAACGTGCTTCCGGCGCGGGGAAAATCCGCACCGTCGCCTCAGTGATGATCCCAAAACAGCCCTCGCCGCCGACCAAGAGCGCATTGAGATCGATCCCCGCCGACGATTTTTGCACTGCTCGCGTGCGCAGAATCTCGCCGCCGGCCATGACGGCTTCCAGACCCAAGACCTGCTCGCCCATGGACCCGTAAATGCTCGCCCGGTAACCCACACTATCGGTTGAGATCGCCCCACCCACCGTCGCCACCGGAAGCGTCCAGGGATCATGTCCCAAGATAAAACCGGCGTCGTTCAATTTCTTCTCCAATGCCTCCAACACGACTCCGGCCTGGGCCCGCGCCGAACATGCCACCGGATCGATTTCGAGAATTTGATTCATGCCCCGCAGGTCGAGCAGAATGTTCGGCCGGATCGACAGCGCTCCGCCCATGAGCCCCGTGCCGCCGCCGAATGGCACAACGGGAATTTTCTCCTGATTGGCTAGGCGAACGATAGCTTGGACCTCGACAGTCGTCTCGGGCTCCGCGACGCAAAGCGGGAGCGCGGTTTGGGGTCGTTTCAATGGATGCAGCCGTCCCTCGCTCAGGGCATCCCAAGAGAGTTCGTCGAGGCGCTCGGCTTCGATTCGAACGCGGCGCGGTCCGACGATCTCAGCAAGCTTTGCGGGGAGATCTGTTTCAATTCGAGAGCTCATCGCTTCCCCTCCACCTCCGAAATACTAGAGCAGAGTGCCGCGCAGCACCATCGCCGCGACGGTAAAATAAATGACCAATCCGGTCACATCCACCAGCGTCGCCACGAACGGCGCGGACGCGCTGGCAGGATCGAATCCCAGCCCGCGTAAGATAAACGGCAGGATCGACCCCATCAACGAACCCCATAACACGACACCCGTAAGGCTCAAGGCCACGGTCATGGCGATGAGAAAGTAGTGATCGCCGTAGGAATTGAATAAGAGTTGCCAAAGGAGAATTCGGACGAGTCCGATGGATGCCAGAATCAAGCCCAAACCGAGACCCGTAACCAGCTCCCGGCGAATCACCCGCCACCAGTCGCGAATTCTGACTTCTCCCAGCGCCATCGCGCGGATCAACAGCGTGGTCGCCTGGGACCCCGAGTTGCCGCCGCTACTGATGATCAACGGCACAAACAAGGCCAGCACCACCGCCTGGGCGATCTCGGCCTCGAACTGGCCCATCGCCGTGGCGGTGAGCATTTCACCCAAGAAAAGAGCCGCCAGCCAGCCGGCCCGCTTGCGGATCATGCGCAGCAGCGGCACCTGGAGGTACGGTCCCTCCAGCGTTTCGACGCCGCCGATCTTTTGGATATCCTCGGTCGCCTCTTCCTGAACGACCTGGACGATATCGTCGACGCTCACCACCCCTTTGATTCGCGCCTCGGCGTCGACAATCGGCATCATCAAGAGATGATGGCGCATGAACAGCTTGCTCAGCGCCTCCTGGTCCAGGTCATCGCGCGCCGAGATGACCTCGGTGTGCATCACTTCCTTGACCGATTTGTCGGCAGGCGCGACGATCAGATCACGAAAAGAGACGACTCCCAACAAGCGCTCTTCGGCATCGACGACGTACACATAGTAAACCGATTTCTCCCGCTGCCGCGCGTCGCGGCGGAGGTAGCTGATCGCTTCGCCCACGGACATATCGGCACGCAGGCGCGAATAGCGCGTGTTCATCAGCCCGCCCGCCTCATCCTCGGCGTAGTCCAGGAGCCCCTTCACTTCTCTGCGGGTGGCGTCATCGAGAAGCGTCAGGAGCGCCTCGCGTTCCTCGGCGGGGACTTCTTGAATGACATCCGCGGCGTCATCGGGGGCCAGCAGTCTCATCCACAGACGTCTTTCACCGCTCGGTAATGCCAGGATTAACTCGGCTCGTGAGCGAGCGCCGAGCTGCCGAAAAAAATCATCGGCGTCATCTCTTTGCAGGATCTCAAATCCTTCGACGCGCTCCGCCGTGGAGAGTGCGGGCCAAGCATCGTAGAGTTCGGTCGCGATAAAGATTTTTTCGGGCATATCGGTAGCAGCGCGGTATAACTTAAAATTATTACCACGGACGACCGCAAAAGTAAGCGGGTTAATAGTGAAGATTACAAAACCGAGTAGAGATCGAAGCCGTGAAACTCCAGGGAGGGCGCACCGGCTGCAAAAACCTAATAGCCGTCCACGACACAGCTCTCAGTCGCTTCCGGACACACCGCAGCAGCCGCCGAAAGCGGGATTTTATGAGTGCCGCTCAAATGATCGAGCATGCCCGCCCAGCTCACCCATCCCGCCTGGTGCGCCAGGCAGTAAAACGGCGAGCTAGCGACGACGGTCGGGGGAACGTAATAAGGATAATAGGCAGGTGAAATAACCACAATCGGCTGGCGAGAGTAACCGGTGAAGCCGTAAGGGTAAGGATAGTAGTAATAATAAGGTGGGTACGGGTTCACGAACCGCGTCGGTGGTATTCCAGGGCGTACCCAAGTCCGTGGAACATGTGACCGGGGAGAGTTAGTCGCGGCCCTCTCGCCAGCGCGGGCCTCGCCGGCCCAAACCTGCCCAGGGAGCGCCGTCAGTAAACCGATTAGAACGAATTTAGCGATTACTGATTTCATTCCGGGCTTCATTTTGCGCCTCCGCAGTCATGGAGAGCCGAAATTGCACGAACGCCAGCTTCGCACACACCTGCGCATGTAGGTTAGACGTTTGCGATAGGCAAATCATTGACTGTCGGATGTCATTTTACAAGCCGTCAGACAGACCCACTTGATTTGAGGTCACCTCAGGCAGACCTTATTGATCTTTTTGGTTGAAGCGTAAGACTCGCGCGATGGATTGATCGGGTGGATTAAGTGAACGGAATAGGGGTGCCTTTTTGGACGTGAAACATGCGCTGTAAAAGAGTGATCGCAGGTCGCGGAGTGGGCGGGGCGCACACACTGGCGGAACGCAGAGAATTTGACGCGGATGGGTTTGGCGGTGAAAGTGATACGCTAAGGTTGAGAAGTCGTGTCTCTTGGGCGAGAAATTCTAAGAGTACTCACATTGTCCGACCCGTGTGTCCTGGCGGATAGACTGCAAAAAGTGTTAGGCGAGACCCCGATTCCCCGATTCTTTTTCGATTTTGTCTCATTTAAAAAAACTGGACATTCGGATTTAGCCCGACCCGAGCGATACAAGTAGCCTGGTGCGAATCCTGCGGGGGCATTGTGACTTCACTTCTAAAATATTTGAAAACTAGGATTTATTTGGTATTGGCCTTGGCTGGCGCAGTCGCGGCGCCGGTCGCAGCGCAACCGAGCGGAGAGGGCGCTTTGATTGACAAAATCATCGCCGCGTACGGCGAACGCCGGCAGGTTTTATCCGTTCGGTCGTACCGTATGGAGGCGGGTTTGCGAGCGCGCGCTTGGGGGGAAGAGGCCGATGTCATCCGCATCGCCGAAGGATCGTCCCGCTTGAAGGTTTTGGTTCGCTATCCCGATTCCGTAGAGATTCGCGTGCTGAACGGAGAACAAGCCTGGCGTGGTGGAGCAGCGCACGACCTCGTCTTGGTGCAGGGGCCGCTAAGGGGAGCTATAGTGCTTCAAGCTGCGCGGGCTACTCTGCCGTGGATACTGGAGCAGCTAAGAACCAAGACGCATCTGATTGGAACTCGGGACGGCGCCCCGGTTCTGGAAATTTCGGTCGGCGAAGGACTCGTCCTACGCGCGATCATCGATCCCCAGACATACAGAATCGTTCGGTCCGAGGGGGCGCTACGTATGGGGGGCTCGGAGATACGGTTTGAAACCGAGTATTCCGACTTCAGGACAGTCGAAGGCGTTCTGTTCGCTTTTCATGAGGAAAATTACGCCTCCGGCTCGCACACGGGAACGACCATCGTAAAGAACATTCAACTTAATCCCGTTGGCAGCGCGCTACAGCTGCCCCTGAAGTAAAAATCCTCACAGATAGAGTGGTCCAACCCGTGTGTCCTAGCGGACAGATTGTAGAGAGTGTGATTCCGCTGAAAAACCCCCTATTCACGAAATTTCGGGATGAAGAAAACCATTAACCAAGCGCCGATCGTGCGTTACAGAGCTTCTGTGAGCGAAATATTTTTTTCTGATTCTTGGAATGGGACTTTTTCAGCAGAATCGAGTGTTGTGTCTGACCCCGGCGACGGGTCTAATCCCTACAATCGTTCGCAAGACCAGAGGAGGCGCTGATGTTGGCGGTTCTTATCTCAGTGATTCCCAGATCGCCCCTGCAACTTCGCCGAAACAAGAACCGATTCCTCAGGACTGTTGGGCTTATTCGTTCCTTTTTCCGGCTGTGTCTGGGACGACGATTCCGTGGTCCGGAACAGTGATGGCGAGCTGGAGTTGAGTGTAAGCGTGAACAGATCCGGCCGATTGTAGTGTCCGGCAAAATCCTGAATAACCTTACGGGTAACTATTTCGTTCAGGTTGATGTCGCCGTACAGGATTCCCTCTCCGGGTCCCATAGGACC
>JAUYJC010000082.1 GCA_030688735.1 Deltaproteobacteria bacterium | reverse complement strand
GCGTCGAGATCGACTCGCCGGCGCGCGCGGAGGCGGCCGAATACCCGATAACCGTTCGCGCCCGCGCCGGCGCCTTCGAAGCCTCTACCAGCTTGAAAGTAACGCTCAAGGGGCAACAGGATCTTCGAATGGGCACCACCGCCGGGACGTTGAGCACCTCGGTTACCGCGGGCAAGAAAGCTCCGATTGACTTCGTCGTCTTGAACGCCGGCACCGCGCCTATTCGCAACCTTTCATTCATTACCAAAAAGCCAAGTGATAAATGGACGATTGAGTTCAAACCGGATAAGTTAGACGCCCTGAACCCAGGGGAAGCTAAAGAGATCAAGATGGAAATTCTCGCGCCGGATCGAACCATCGCGGGTGATTACGCGCTGACGGTAACCGCCAACTCCGCGGATATTACCAAGTCGGCGGAGTTCAGGATTACCGTTTCCACGCCGACGATCTGGGGCTGGGTCGGTTTCGGTATCGTCGGTTTGGTGGTGATCGGATTGGCCGCGGTCTTTTTCCGGCTGGGACGCAGATGAGCGCGGTCGTCGAAACCAATAGTCTAACGAAGCGCTACCACGAAAAGCTCGCCGTTAACGCGCTCAATCTCACCATTGAAGAGGGTGAAATATTCGGCTTCCTCGGTCCAAATGGCGCTGGGAAGACTACGACGATCCTCATGCTCCTTGGTCTCACTGAGCCTACTTCAGGGAAAGCATCGGTATGCGGATTTGACCCCACGCTTGACCCGCTGGAGGTAAAGCGACGTGTCGGCTATCTGCCGGAGAACCCAGGTTTTTACGAAGACTTGAGCGCCAGGGAAAATCTCCTATACATGGCCCGCTTAAATCGTATACCGGAGGAAGAAGCGCGGCGGCGAACGGCGGAAGTCTTGGACCAGGTCGGTTTGGGCGAGGATGGCCGGCGCCTGGTAAAGGAATATTCCCGCGGCATGAAGCAGCGCCTCGGCATCGCCGAAGTTCTGGTCAAAAAACCAGTGGCAGTCATCCTCGATGAGCCGACCTTGGGCATCGATCCCGACGGCGCCATCCGCATTCTCGAACTGATCAGAAGCTTGAATCGCGAAAGAAATCTAACCGTGATGCTCTCCTCCCACGCGCTGCAACAAGTGCAGGAGATCTGCAGCCGCGTCGGGATCATCGTCAAAGGACGATTGATCGTCCAGGGGCAAATGGACGAACTGGGGCGGGCGATTTTGAAAGAGCGCCAATGGAATTTTCTCCTGGAAGTCGGCGGCGGCGCCAACGGTCTCGAGAACGACCTGCGCGGCATCAACGGTATCGATGAAATCGAGAAACGCAGTCATGGCCTGTTTCTCCGCTGCACCCGCGACGTGCGCGCGGAGGTGATGGCCCTGATCGCGCGCAAGAATTTGCCTTTGTTGCAGTTGCGCTCCGAAGATCCGACCCTGGAAGAAATCTATCTTAAATATTTCCGCGAGGCCTAAACATGAGCGTCGTATTTTGGAAAGAATTGGCAGACCACTTTCGCAGTTGGCGCTTCTTGATTTTATTGATCCTCATCCTCCTCATCGGTCTATGGGCCACCTATGCCTCGGGCCAGGCGATCCGCCAGAATACCGACACAATACCGGCGCACTATGTTTTTCTGCTGCTGTTGACCTCCAGCGAGACGGTCTTTTCCCTGGCGACTTTTCTAGGCTTCTTTGGACCTCTGGTCGGCATCACCCTCGGGTTCGATTCGATCAGCGGGGAATATGCGCGTGGAACCTTGAGCCGGGTACTGTCCCAGCCGATTTACCGCGACGGCTTGATCAACGGCAAGTTTTTCGCCGGCCTAGCCACGGTCGCGGTTCTTTGGGGATCGATCCTGTTGCTCGTGATCGGCTTGGGAATCACGCTGCTCGGTTTCCCTCCGAACGCCGAGGAACTTTGGCGTATGTTGATCTTCACGGCGGTGGGCGTCTTTTACGTCGGCTTCTGGCTCGCGCTCGCGCTGCTTTTCTCCCTGCTTTTCCAAAAAACAGTAACTGCGGCGCTCGCCTCCATGGCCGTCTGGCTGTTTATGTCTCTGTTCGTTTCCATTTTTAGCCAGGCCATCGCCGGAATCGTCGTCCCCGACCCTTCGACGCCTGAGCAGCTTGCATACCAGACCGATATCGTCAACATTATCAATCGCATCTCGCCGAGCACGCTTTTTTCTGAAAGCGTCAGCATCCTGCTCAATCCCGCGGCCCGGGTGTTTGGGTTGGCCCTGCAGAGCCAGGCGCAAGGAATTCTGCCCACGCCGCTCGCGCTGGATCAAAGTTTGATTCTGATCTGGCCCCACATCACGACTCTCTTCGGCCTCGTGGCCGTTTGCTTCGGCATCTCCTACATCATTTTCATGCGCGCCGAGATCCGCGCCTAAGACAGAGCGGTAATTCACAGCCTCGTTGCTCGCCGTACGCTCGACCAAATACTTTCTCACCGCGACGGCTACGAAGGATTATGCCTTCTGTTTAAACTTCGTGCTCTTCGTGTCCTTCGTGGTGGAATATCCTGCCGGTCGAAATTCCACCGACGTTAATACCTCGATAGTTCACTTCGACACGCCAACTGCCGCTTTCAGGATGAATCGTTGATATATAAACTAATTGTGCCTAAGATACGAAAACTTTCGCCGGAGTGTGCATGAGGAGGCTAAATGGCTTACGCGGACCTGCGTGAATATGTCGCGGCGCTTGAAAAGAAGGGCAAGCTCAAGCGAGTCAAAAAGGAAGTCGACAAGGACTGGGAGCTGGCCGCCGTGTGCCGGCAACTGTTCAAAAAGATTCCGCCGCGTGATCGGCCGGCGCTGATTTTTGAAAACGTGAAAGGCTTTTCCATTCCCGTGGTCGCCGGGGTGCTCGGCGCCTCCAGAGAGGTTTATGCCATCGGCTTGGAAACCGATTCGGTCGAGGGAATCAACCGCAAATGGGATCACGCCCTCGGTCATCCAATTCCGCCGCGCATGGTTAAGGAAGGTCCGTGCAAAGAGAACATTCTCCACGGAAAAGACGTCGATATCACCAAGCTGCCGATCCCAATCTGGACCGTGGGCGAGGACCCCGGCCCATTTTTTACTTCGCCCTATGTCATAACTAAAGATCCGGAAACCGGCGTGCGTAACGTCGGCACTTACCGCATGGAGGTCAAAGGTCCCAACAAGACCGGCTTTCTCATCGGCAAGCACCAGGACGCCTCATGGCATCTGCGGAAAAACAACGCGCTAAACAAACCGACTCCGGTGGCCGTCGTCATCGGCGCCGATCCATCCATCGGCTACGTCTCGGTTTCAAAAATGTCCGAGCGGCTCGACGAGTTCGCCGTAGCGGGGGCGCTGCGCGGTGCGCCGGTCGATCTGGTGCCCTGTGAAACGGTTCCGCTCGAAGTTCCGGCAACCGCAGAGATCGTTCTCGAAGGCGAGATTCCGCCCAACGCCCTGGAGCACGAAGGTCCGTTCGGCGAATACACGGGTTACATGGGGCCTGCGGGCAATGAGCCTTTTTTCAACATCAAGTGCATGACCTTCCGCAACAAGCCACTCTACCAAGCGTTCATCAGCCAGATGCCCCCTTCGGAGTCGAGCTGCATTCGCGGCGTGGGCCGGGAATGGCCGCTTTTCAAGCATCTCAGAGACACACTGCACATTCCGATCAGGGACGTGCGTTTGAAAGAAGCCGGCGGCAGCGGCGCGTATCTGGTGATTTCGCTAAAGAAACAGTTCGAAGGGCAAGTGAAGCAGCTCATGTACGGTGCCTGGTCGCTCCGGACCGGCTTCGGCAAGATTACTGTGGTCGTGGATGACGACGTCGATGTGTGGGATGACTTCGCCGTGGACTGGGCGCTTAGCTGGCACGTGAGAGCCGATCGCGACATCCACATCGAAACGAATGTTCAAGCCGTCGGTCTCGACCCTTCGCAGGCACCGGCCTCGGTACCGCAACACCACCCGAGCCGCTACATCGGCTCGCGCGTCGCCATCGACGCGACAAGAAAACATGAATATCCGGCTCTCTCCTTGCCGCCCAAGGAACACCTGGATATCGTGGCGAGCCGGTGGAAGGAATATGGGATTGAAGACTAAAACAGTGAACTCGTTCAAGGCGTTCAAATTGTTCAAGCCGTTCAAACCGTTTCTGGAACCGGTTTCATAACGACTTGAACGTTTGGAACGATTTGAACGCTTATGCGCGGCTGCCGCGCATAAGCTTTGCCGCGGCCATTATCGATTCGATGATCTTTTTGTAGCCCGTGCAACGGCAGATGTTGCCGTGCATGAAATGTTTTAGCTCTTCTTCACTGGGGTTGGGGTTTTCATCCAAAAGCGCTTTGGCCGCCAGGATCATTCCCGGGGTGCAAAAGCCGCACTGAAACCCGCCATGCGCGATGAACGCCTCCTGCAATGGGTGCAGTTTCCCGTCCTCCGCCAATCCTTCGATGGTAAGAACGGATCGTCCTCTGACTTCGAAAGCAAGTGTCGTGCACGCGCTCACCGGCCGCCCGTCCACGAGCAAGGTGCAAGCGCCACAGACTTGAACGTCGCAAGAAAGTTTGACGCCGGTCAAACCGAACCGATCGCGGACCACATCGAGCAACAGCTCGTGCGGCTCCACCTCCAGCTCTTGGAGCCGCCCGTTGAGAGTAAATGAAAGCGGTATCGTTTGAGCGTCCGACCGTCTAGCCATCGCTTTGGACATGAATCCTCCCTAACCCCCTCCAGACCTTCAACACTGGCTCAGCGCGCTCTGAAAGGCCCGCTTCAGCAAAACCCCGACGATGTGTTCTTTATATTCTTGCGAGCCGTGCAGGTCACTGATCGCCTGCGCCGCCCGCCCGGCGATTTCACCCGCCCTGGGCAAACTGCGGATGGCTTCCTCGGTGCTCTTTCCCTCGAGCAGCGCTTCGGCTTCTGCCACCCGCTTCGGTGCCGGTCCGGCGCAACCCACGGCGATCCTGATATCGCCGACGGATTTCTTTCCGTCCCGCGCGGTGAGTGCTATGGCCAACCCTACGCTGGGTCTTTCCAGATATCCGAACTTGAGATACTCAAGGCCGCAATGCGCCGCCGGCACCGGCACTTGAATCTCGGTGAGCAGCTCATCCGCCGCCAAGCGGGTTTCATATGCGTCGACAAAAAAATCCTCGGCGGAGATCTCCCGCTTTGACGCGCCCTTTTCCGCAATCAACTTTGCGCCGAGGGCAATCAGCAGCGTTCCCGGATCGGCGTGGGGCTCGGCGAAGCAGAGATTGCCGCCCAGAGTCCCGACTTGGCGCACACGGACGTTGGCGACGTTCCGTTCCAACTTCACCAGCGCCGGCAAGGCTCGCTGCAAGTCCGGCGCGGTTTCGATCTGCCGGTGGGTACAGAGCGCGCCGATATGGATCGTCCCGTTGTCCCGCTTAATCTGATTGAGTCCGAGCTTTTTGATGTTGACCAGGCGCTCATAGTCGACGAGCCCTTCTTTCATCGCCAGGAGCAATTCCGTGCCGCCGGCGTAGACTTTCGCGCTCTCCCCGAATCGCCCGAGCAATTCGCAGGCTTCATTAGCGCTTTCCGGCTCCTCCAAGCGAAAACGTTTGAGCATCTTACGAATCTCCTTCCAAGTGCTGCTTTACGGCCTGGACAAACTCATCGAGTGCCTGGTCGGCTTTTCTTTTGATGATGCCGTGGCCCAAGGCCGCCAGCTTACCCACGATATCGACGCCGGCGACGAAACTCATGAACGTTGTTTCGCCCTCTCCTTTGAGATTTACCTCCAGCTCGACCTTCATCCGGCTGCTGATCTTGTTGTCGGTGCCGGTAGCTTGAGCCTTGATGCGCGTTAGCTTTTCTGTTTCGAGCACCTCGATCGTCGTGGGGAATTCCACTTTAAACGGGCCGACCTTTTCGACCATGGTCGCGCTGTACCGTTTGCCCGCTTCAATGATTTTCGCATCCTTGCAGCCCGGCAGACAGGAAATAAAACGGTCTACGTCCCAGATAAAATTCCAAACCTTTTCCCGCGGCGCGCGGATCTCAACGTCCTTTTGAAATTGCAAGAATTTCTCCCCTCGGTTCGTTTCTTTTTTGCTATCAGAAGTGTGCCGGAGGCGCAAGCGAAAGCGCCTGCGCCGCGCGTCATAACGCGTCGCCACAGGCGTGGGCGGCCTTCGGAGAATTGGAAATCTCAGCAAGCGCGCTACCGAAGCTACTCCGCGCCGGCGGCATCCTTTTGATCCTTGAGTTCCTTGGTGAGAAAAGACTTGAGTTTCTTTTTCACCCGTTCTTCGATTTGCCGAACGCGCTCCCGGCTAATACCATATTTTTCCCCGATTTCCCTGAGCGTAGCCGGCTCTTCGTTGAGCAGCCGCTCGCGGTAGATGACCAGTTCCTTGTCCCTAAGGCTCTGCGCAAAAAGTTCCATCTTGTCGCGCAAGAGTTGTTGATATTGCGTCTCGGCAACTTCTTCCTCGGGACTTTGCTTATGGTCCGGTAAAAAATGCAGCAGAGTCGCCTCGTCATCGACCCCGATCGGCATATCCACCGATAGGTCTCGGCTGCCGAGCCGT
Organism: Deltaproteobacteria bacterium; assembly: GCA_030688735.1. Taxonomy (GTDB): domain Bacteria; phylum Desulfobacterota; class Binatia; order UBA9968; family UBA9968; genus JACPFE01. The sequence goes on along the minus strand of JAUYJC010000082.1, from coordinate 26,351 downwards.
TGCTCCATCTCGACCACTTCGTCTTCTTTGACGTTGAGCCGCTGGGCCAGGAGTTTTGGCCCCGGGGTCAATCCTTCGGCCTCGAGTCGCTCCTTTTCCTTTTGCAGATTGAAAAACAGCTTGCGCTGCGCCTGGGTCGTACCGATTTTGACCATCCGCCAATCATTCATGATGTAACGTATGATATAGGCCCGAATCCACCACACGGCGTACGAAGGAAAGCGTACGCCGCGATAGGGGTCGAAATTCTTGACCGCTTCCATCAGCCCCATATTCCCTTCTTGCACCAGGTCGAGAATGTTTTTGAACGCCCTTTGGTATTCTCTGGCGATCATAACGACCAAGCGGAGATTGGCCGTAACCAGCTTGTAAGCGGCCTCGATGTTACCATATTCCTTGTACTCGACCGCGAGTCGATGCTCCTCTTCGCGGCTCAATATCGAGAAGCGGCGGATTTCGGCCAGATAGCGCTGAAGCGGGTCGAACGGGACGAGAGCCTTGGTCGCGGAGTTCTGCTCGGGATCGTCCGCAGCCATGCCGGCAGGATCGATTTCAGGGAACAGAGGTTGGCTTTCTGAGCTTTTATCTTCTTCGGCCATGAGCGGTAACCTGACCCCCACTACCAAAGAAAAAATCTAGCCGGTCGCGGCGATGTTTTCAACAATACGAAAACTGAAACGCCTGAGAATTCAGCAGCTTGGGTGCAGCGTGGAGCGCGTTTGGTAATTGGCGAAACTTCAGTTCTGGTTGGCTGCTTTACGCACTTTGCCGGCGGCGACTTCTCTTAGAGCCACGACGACTTCCCGATTATCCGATTCGATGGATGGTCTCGCTCCTTTGAATAATTGTCTAGCCCGTTTGGAAGCGAGGATCACGAGTTCGAAGCGATTATCGACTTTCTGCAGACAATCTTCCACGGTAATGCGCGACATGTAAACGCTCCTTTTGAATCAAGCCCAATTCAAACAGATTTGCCTGGGGGAGTCAATAAGAATGGCGTTGCGGTGCGACTTCGGATGGAGTCCCACGGCCTCACGACCGCGGTATCTCCCCACGCGCTTCGCAGGGCGGAACCCCCGGCGAGGGAGTCTCCGGCGAAGGCTGGGAATCGAGTCGAGGGGTCGAATGAGTCGACGAAAACTAGTTCGTGGGCGCGAGGACAAGAGAAATGAGTGGATTTGCGTTAGTGCTCGATCTGCCGAAAAGTCTTGCTTTTCGCGAAGGCCAGATCCAACGCGATTCCGGTAACGATCGCCTGCCAAGCGTCGTCGTCCGACAGGCATTTGCTCCTGATCGTCCGCCAGTGATACATAATCTCGTCTTCGGTGACGCTGTCGAAAAACTCCTGGTCGCGATCCTGTTCTGAAATCGAAGTCGGATGGTTCCTCATAAATCGCTCGTCCGGTTCCTCTATCTGTATGATCGGGATTCAGGCATTCAGCTTTAAGCGGATTTGTGAGCAATCAGGGTGCCAGTTAACTAAACTGTTGAATTTATACTCTTTAGGGCAAACCGGGAGGGGTTCTTGAACAGAGCGGATGTCCAAAAACTGGCAAATCTTGCCCAAATTATGACGTACTTGGCGAGAGCCAAGACCGAGTTGTGTCCCGGTAAGTTAACTATTCGATGACTGCTATGCCGGATATTTCTACCAGGCAGTCGGGGTTGTAGAGGCGTTTTACTTCCACCAGCGTGATGGCCGGAAAATATTTTCCAAAAACCTCGCGATAAGCGGCCGCCAGCGGCTTCTTGTTATCCCAGTAGGCTTGCAAGTCGGTGATATAAATCGTCAGAACTGCATATTGGTTCGGCCGTCCCCCCGACGCTTCGACAGCGGTCTTGAGATTGCGCATCACCTGGGCGAATTGCGCAACGAAATCTCCCTTTCCCACAACCTCACCCTTTTCGTTGAAAGGGGCCTGACCGGCGACGTGGACAATACTTCCGCCGGTTATCTTGGCCACATGGGCGTAGCCGACCGGCGGCTCTAAGCCGGTGGGATTCGACAGTTCAAAAGGCATTTTTGGGGTTCCTTTTACTTATCGAGCCCGGTGGTCGCCGGACTCCAATATTGAATAAAGTTCTTGATCTCTCCGACCAAATCGTCGGAGGCGCCGACGTATGGAAGGATGATCCGCGTCGCCCCCGCTTCAAAATACGGCTGGATCTGCGCGACCACTTCCTCAGCCGAAGTAGCGGGTACCATCGGCAGACTTTGGAACAACCGGTCGGATACCAATCTTCGCGCCGCGTGAAACCCGCCCGATTTCCACGCGGCACGCATCGCTTCGACTTCCGGCGCGAATCCCATGCGCCCCAAAAGGTCGCGATAGTAATCGGCCAGTGCATAATAGGTCAACGCGTGACTCAGCGCTTCGCGGGCAGCGCCGTAACTGTGAGCGATGGAACAACGTATCTTACAGATGATTTCCATGCTTGCCGGATCTTTGCCGGCATCCTCAGCGCCCTTCTTCACCTCGGCAACGATTCTGCGAATCTCAGTCGGATTGGCCATGTTGATCAAAACGCCGTCGGTGATTCTTCCGGCCAGCCGAGTCATCATCGGGCCGAAGGCGGCCAGATAGATTGGAATCCGCTGGGAATTCGCTTTAAAGGCTAACTTGAATGCATGCGACGTGAAATAATGACCGTCAAAATCGAGCTTTTCACCGCGCATCGCCCGGCTGACGATCTCGAGATATTCGCGCACGCGGCCGAGCGGATGATCGAGAGTGACGCCATGCCAGCGCGCAATGGTCGGATTGGACGATCCCACTCCCAACAGAAATCGTCCACCCGACAACTCATCGAGTCCGACGGCTTGCAGCGCAAGCGTCGCGGGGGTCCTGCCCAGAATATGATAAACCGCCGAGCCTATTTTTATCCGGCTCGTCACCGCGGCGATCGCGCTCAACATCACCGTCGGATCCTTGTTGTTCGCTTCCCCGCCCCACGCGCAGCCGAATCCATGGGCCTCGGCCATCCGCGCCAGCTCGGGAATCGCGTCCAGAGGCAATTGAGCACCAGAGTTAAATTCGATGTCGATTTGCATAATTCATTGGCGAGAGAGCTCGGCGGCGCGCCTCACACGTAACTCGCCGGCAAGCCGCTCTTGAAGATTTCTATATTCTCGGTTTTTTCCACGTGTCGGACGAATCGGTATTTGCTTTCGACCTCATCCATCGGATACGGCGGCACTTCGGTGCGTTCGGTGGTGACTTTAGCGCCGATGAAATAGGGCCCTTCGCCCTTCAATGCTTCAGATACCGCCTGAGCGAATTCTTCCACGGAATTTGCCCAGCGCGCCTTCTCGATCCCCGCAGCGCGCGCGATTTCGACGAGATCCGTGCCCCATGCCGTCGCGGTTTTCTTGCTCCCGGAGGCCTCATACACTTCGTTGTCGAAAACAACGTGAAGCAAATTTCTCGGCCTCATGCGCGCGATGGTCGGCAAAGAACAGAGGTTCATCAGCAGCGATCCATCGCCATCTAGCGCGACGATCCTGCGATGGGGCAACCCCAGAGCCATTCCGAGCGCAATCGATGAGCAGAGACCCAGCGTGCGCACGCGAAAATTGCCATCGCTCGGCCGCAAGGCATTCCACTCCAAGGTCGTCGCCCCGGCCGAACTCACGACCAACGCATCCTTGGCTTCCGCGGCGATCAGTTGCAGACAATCAAATCGTTTCATGCTTCGGCTGTGCCGGAGCGATGGGTCCGTAACAACCCAGCGCTCGGTGACTCCAATGCTCTAATCTTCTAAAGCGCGCTCAACGCAGGTCTCCGGCCCAGGACCTCCTTGGTCAGCAGCAGCGCCACGGGCCGCTTCGAATCCTCGGCCAAAATCTGGGCGCGCTTGATCAATTCAGCGGCTTCCTGCGCTCGCCGCATGACGTAATACCGAATACCCAACGCCTGCAACACAGGCTCCGTCATGGCGCCGGAAGTGCTGAAGGTGCGGTCGCCGACGTCACCGGCGTAGTAGATTAGCAGCAGCAACGGTATTTGGTACTGTAACAAGGTGCTCACGATGGCGTTGTTGCTGTTGAAGAAACCGCCGTTCTGCATGATCGCGGCGCATTTCTTCCCGACCAGATACGCCCCGGCGCAAACTCCGATGCCCTCTTCCTCGCGACAGAGCGGAACATGAACGACATCCCGGTCCTCCTCGACTGAGCGGAGCAGCTCTGCCAAATTGACATCCGGCAACGTAGCCACCAGGTTAATCCCGGCCGTTTTTAGTCCGCTCCAGATCGTTCTTGCGGCTTCTTCTTCGGTCACTTGATTTCCCGTTCTTTGCAGTCGAGTAATCCGCTTAACATCAAACCGGCAATCGATCAAGCCGGTTTCTTGGTTGTGGAGCCCCACAGGCAAGCCCGTCGCACTTTCAAGTGGGCCCGTGGGGCGGAATCCTGAGCGAGATCCCCGGCCTTGGCCGGGGATCGTGTCGAAGGGCCGCTCTTTTCCTTTGGTTGAATTCTTAGTATAAGAAATCTTATTAAATATCAAAACTCAAAGGCGCGCGGAACCAGGAGGAACCATGATGATCAAACTCTATGATTTCAAGTCGTCCCCCAACTGCCAGCGGGTGAAAGTAGTATTGGCCGAAAAAAACCTTGCTTACGACACGGTTCCCATTGATTTGAGGAAGCAGGAACAGAAGACCCCGGAATATCTCAAGCTCAATCCCTACGGCAAGGTGCCGGTCTTGACCGATGATTCCACCGCGCTTTACGAGTCTTTGATCATCAACGAATATCTCGACGAAAAATATCCCAATCCACCGCTCATGCCCAAGGATCCGGCCGGCAAGGCCAAGGCGCGCATTTTAATCGACTACGGCATGGCACACTTTGACTCCGCCTACCAGAAACTGCGCATGGAACTGATGAAGGACGCCAAGGAACAAAGCCAGCCGATCATCGACGGCGCAAAGAGCGATCTAAAAAAATTGCTGCAACGCTTTGAGGACGAAATCGGCGATCAGCCATACCTGATGGGAGATTTTTCCCTGGTCGATGCCGACCTCATCCCCCGTTTTACGCGCCTGGAAGGATTTGGCGTCCTGCCCGATCCGGCGCTTCCCCGGCTCGGCAAATACATGGAGAGGATGAAAACGCGGCCTTCCGTGAAAGCAATCCTCTAAACCGTCCTTGTTGTCTACGCATGGAGCGGCCGAAAAACGGTCTTTGGTCTTCCGTCCTTTCGGCCTTCCTGGCTCCGATCATTCGGTCACTCGACAAACCCTCGCGGCCCAAATACGAGGGAGAGTTAATTCTTCCGGGCCTCCACCACAAAGTTGAAGTGTACTGGGAAGCTCATGGCATCCCGCATGTGCTCGCCGACGACGAGCATGATTTATTTCTTGCTCAAGGTTACCTGCACGCCCAGGAACGGCTTTGGCAGATGGACATGACGCGCCGTTTCCTTACCGGCCGGATAGCAGAGATACTGGGTGATTTCTCTATTCCATGGCGGGAACTCGCCAGCCGATTTCGCGGTCAAACAAGCTCCGACTTCGATTTCTTCGTGAGGCTTATCGGCATCCGTGAAAGCGCGCTTTGCTCTCTGGAACTTTTGCAGGAAGACGATCGCTTGCGCTTACAAGCCTACAGCGACGGCGTCAATCGCTACATCGAGCGTTGCGGCAAAAAACTGCCCTGGGAATTTCGCGTGCTGCGATATCAACCGAAGCCCTGGAGACCTGAGGACAGCCTCACCATTCAAAAAGGATTCGCCTTCTTGGTTTCGCCCGCGCTCTTCACCCGCCTCAACATGATCGCCATTGCCGCCAGGCTTGAGGGTCAACCGGAAAAACTTCGCGCTCTGTTTCCATTCTACCCTGAGGACGGGCCGACGATCACGCGCGCGGTTAAAGACGCGGCGCAGGGAATCTGGCGATTCATAAACGGTGCATTGACATCCAGCGACCGGCATCCAGCCGGCCAAGGCAGCAACAGTTGGGTGATCGCGCCCCAGCGTTCAGCCACGGGGAGCGCCGTGCTTTGCAACGATCCTCATTTGCGCATGACGCTGCCACCGATCTGGTACCTGATGCATCTGCGGGCGCAATCGAGCGCGACAGTTGCCGAAGGGTACGAGGCATGGGGCGCCTCCGTGCCCGGAAGCCCCTGCATTCATATCGGGCACAACCGCTGGATCGCGTGGGGAATCACCGCCGCGGTCTGCGACGACGTCGATCTATACCGTGAGAAGATTCATCGCTTGGAGCCAGACCGCTATCTTTGCGGTGCCGAGTGGCGTCCGATGGCGCGGCGCGACGAAGCGATTCGCATCAGAGGCGGCGGCACCGTCAAACGAACCGTTCGCTTGACCCGCCATGGACCGGTGATCAGTGATTTTGACGGCGATGTTCGCGCCAGCGAAGTCTTGTCCGTTCGCTGGACTGCACATGAGCCGGGCCAAGACTTTCGAAGTCTATATGGCGTCAACCAAGCGCGAGGCTGGAATCAGTTTCTAGAAAGCCTATCTTTTCACACCGCCCCGGCGTTGAACTTCGTTTATGCCGATCGCCGAGGCAACATCGGCTACAGCCTCGCCGGGAAAATTCCGAATCGTCCGCGCGGACCATCGCTGTTACCGCTGTCAGGTTGGGAGGAGAGCAACGATTGGCAGGGATTTATCCCCTTCGCCGAGCTGCCGCGCATATACAACCCGCCCGACGGGGTCATCGCCGCGGCGAACAACAAGATTGTTGACGCATCGTATCCCTATTATCTTTCCTGTTTCTTCGAGCCACCCCATCGCGTGCGGCGCATCCAGGAACTTCTCGCCGCGAAACCAAAACACTCACTTGACGACATGGCTGAAATGCAGCTGGATACCACTTCCCTGCACGCCAAGGAGCTGCTCGGCACACTGCGAGCCGATTTGGATCAAACCCCGACGACTGACCCAAGACTCAGAATCGCCGCCGATCGACTCCTAGCTTGGGATGGCGACTGTGGCGAAAACAGTATTGAGTCAGCGATCTTTCACGTCTTGCATCACCGGCTCATGGCTAACCTCCTGATTCCTGAGCTGGGCGAGGAGCTATTTCCCGCCTACCTGGAAATTTTTAACCAGTGCATCGTCCCCATCGATCAAATTCTCCGGAATCCCGACTCCCCCTGGTTCTCGTTGCGGTCACGCAGCGATCTGGTGGCGCGATCTCTTCGGGAGGCGGTGGACGAATTGAGCACGGCGATTGGAGAAGAGATGGAGCGATGGCATTGGGGACGAATCCACACGCTTACACTCAATCACCAGTTGGGCCGTTTTTCGCCCCTGCGACCAATTGTCTCCGTAGGCCCATTCCCTTCTTCCGGCGACGGCACGACAGTGAACCTTGGGTTTTTCCGCCATTCCAACCCTTATCATCACACCGTCGGCCCGTCCCTTCGGGTTATCGTCGACCTTGGCGATTGGGAGCTGGCGGGTTTCATACTTTCGTCAGGGCAATCGGGTCGCCCTTATTCGCGCCACTACGCTGACCAAACCCCGCTATGGCGCAATCACGGCTACGTCCGCATATGCGCCAGTGATGAGGAGATCCATAAATGCCCCCTGTTGTTCCTGACGCCGCCCAAGTAAGCCAGCCAGGGCAGGAGGTCGGCCAAAAAAACCGTGAAGCTTTGGAATAAATCGGCCCCGCCGGCTGTTTATCAGACAAGGGTTCTTTTTTGCGGCGCCGGTTTCAACGAGTTCTTCGAATGTCCTGGGAGTTTTAGATATTGTGGACGACGCTGACGGTATAGTCACGCATATTCCGCCTTTGCGGCGCTACGCAAGGGCGCTCACCGGCGATCATACCGCCGCCGAGGACCTGGTTCAGGACACCCTGGAGAGGGCCTGGAAGCGGTTCCGGTTGTGGCGCCGGGGCACTAACCTACGCGCCTGGTTGTTCGCCATCATGCACAACGTTTTTGTCAATCAGGTGAAAGCCAGCCAGGGCAAGCAGAATCGAGCCATTGATAGCGCCGAAGTTAACTTACCCGTCACACCACCACAGGACGAACGGCTGGATTTAAGAGACCTTAACAGAGCGCTACGAACACTCTCCGCCGAGCAAAGGGAAGTGATTTTGTTGATAGGGCTAGAGCAGATGTCATATGACGAAGCCGCGCTGGTTCTCGGCGTGCCGGTCGGCACCGTGATGTCGCGTTTATCTCGTGGCCGCGAACAGCTACGCCTGTTGATGAATCGGGCCAGCACAACCACTCAACTCAAGGTGGTCAAATGAGTTCGCCCAAGTTATTCGTTTCAGAAATCGACCTGCATACCTACGTGGACGGCAGACTACCGGAAAAGCGCCGGGAAGAAGTGGAAACTTTTCTTGCTGCCAACCCACAGGAACAGGAACAGGTGCGAGCTTATCAAGAGCAAAATAAAATTCTGCACGCGTTATTCGATTCGGTGCTTGCTGAACCTATCCCTTCGAAATGGCAAAGTCCGGGCCAATACTGGACTTTGTGGCTTAAACCTGTTGCCGCGGCCTTAGCCTGGATCGTCGTGGGGGGAATGCTGGGGTGGGTGCTACGAGGAGAGCAGGCTGGTCATTTGGCCACGAACGTTGATTTTGCCCGGCGAGCGGCAATCGCGCACGCCGTCTACAGCCCCGAAGTTCGACATCCCGTAGAAGTCACCGCCGAGCAAGAGGAACACCTGGTCAGATGGCTCTCAAAACGGCTGGGCGGCGATCTCAAAGCTCCACATCTCATCGATCTTGGCTACGATCTCGTCGGCGGGCGGCTGCTTCCGGGGGATCAAGGGCCGGTGGCCCAGTTCATGTATCAAGATAAAAACGGCCAGCGTCTGACCCTGTACATTAAGACAGACGCCAGCTCCGAGCGCGAAACCGCTTTTCGATATTCCCAAGAAGGAACCGTAGGGGTTTTTTACTGGATCGATCGCCGGTTGAGCTACGCGCTGTCCGGTGAGGTAAGAAAAGAAGAGTTGCTCAAGGTTGCCAATGCGGTCTACCAGAAGCTCAATCCCTAAGATGCGATGCTTCGAGGCGCCGCCTGGCTCCTTGGGAATTTGACATAGGCTGGAAATTTAGGCATAAAGTTGCGCGCTAAGAACTCAGAGAAGGAGATGGTTATGGCGTTGGTTAAAAAAGCATTAACAACCTCGATGCTCGTCGCGCTCTTGATGCTGGCGTCAGCTCCGCCCGTGCCGGCCCTCGAGGTGGGACAAAAAGCTCCCGACTTTGAGCTTGAAAGCACTAAAGGGGGAAAGCTCAAACTCAGCAGCTTGAGGGGCAAAAACGTTTTGATTAACTTTTATCGCGCCGACTTTGACCCCACCTGAGCGAAGCAATTACTAGCGTCCGGTTCGGACGACAATTATGCGAAGTTCAAAGCCGAGAATACCGAAGTTTTGGGAATTACCTCCGCGACCATGTTCGCGCAGAAAGCTTTTGCCGACTTTTTCAAAATCAACTATCCGCTCCTAAGCGGCGCTCGCGACGTCACGGTGGTCCATAAAATGTTAAAAGAATACGGCGTATTCGACGAACCAAGGCTCACCGCCAAGCGAGCATATATCATCATCGACAAGAACGGGATTGTCCGCTACTACAACATCCGCCCGAGCAACAACGAAAAGGATCTGCTTTCCACTGAAACGTTATTGAATGAAGTGAAAAAGGTGAACCAAAGTAGTTAACCAACGTAGTTAGGGCCCGAGCCAGTTCGGGTGTTGGTTTGATGTTCAACAAAGGGGAAGACCATGAAACGACTCACACTGTTTGTTACTTTTGTAGCGTTGTTCCACGTAGTGGGCTACTCGTCCGCTCAGCAAAAAGTCGAGCGAAAGGGCACAGCTTCGACGGTCAAGCTTGAGCAGGCGATGTCCGGCTATCTGACTGACCTCAACGGCAAGTATAAATTGCAAGTCAGCGAGATAACCTATGAGCCGGGCGGATATACAGGCGAACACCATCACGTTGGACCCGGGATTCGATTTGTCGCCTCCGGTGAATTGACGTTTGTTCAGGAAGGCAAGACAACGACCTACAAGACGGGCGAGTATTTTTATGAAGCGGGGAACATAACCAATGCCGCCTACAACAGAAGCAATTCACCTGTTCGCATAATCAATTTCGAGATACTGCCGACAGACTGGAAGGGAGGATCGGCGCTACCCCCGAAATCTAAATGAAAAGGCGGAGCACTTTCGTCCCTTCCAAAACTCGGCCCTAACCCAGTGGAGCGGACGGCCCACCGCGTAGGCCCGGTTTCTCTGCGTGACTCCGTAGCTGTGGGCCGCCGCTCACCGGGAGCGTTATGCAGTCGAGTCGATAATGGAGCTTGCAAAACATTAACCTTTAACGAGGAGGATACCGATGAAAACATCCGCATTCGTGCTCAGCACTTTAGTTTCCGTGGGGCTCATGGCTGGACAATCTTTTGCCTTCACCTGCCCGGTCCTAATTAAGGGGGCGAACGAGTCCATCGCCAAAGCCGAAGTTGCCGCCGGCAACATAAAAGACGAACGGGAGAAGGGTCGCGCCATGATGATGATTGAGTTGGCCAAACAGTGGACCAAAGAGGCCGACGCGGATCATAAGGAAGCGGGGGCCAAGAAAGATGCGCAGCTTCATTACCGCGCCGAGGCCAAGACCAAGGCCGCAAAGGCCCTGGTGGACCTTGTAAAGTAGTTTGGCGATAACAACCCTTGCGCATCGGTTTTTCATCGTCTTTTGACGAAAAACGAAGCACAGGTCACTTCGAAAAAGGAGAGAGAATGTTTTACAGTAAATCTTTCGGCATCGCCTTCGTGATCTTATCAACGCTTTTTTTCACATCGGGACTTTTTGCCCAGGAGGACGTGCTTAAGAAAAGAAAAGATTTCATGACCGCACGCTACGACGAACTTAAAGCGATTAAAAGGGCCGTCGAGGAAAAGGACTATGCCACCATATCGCTAAGGGCAAAAGACATCATGGGCGCTATGGACAAGGCAGTTAACCATTTCCCTAAAGGTAGCTTTTCGGAGAAGTCCCGGGCCAAGGCTGAAATCTGGGAGAAGTGGGATCAATTCAGCAAAATCCCGTTAAAGGTAAAGGACGTCGCGAGCGCCTTGGCAAACGCAGCGGGGGCCAAAGACGAGGCTGGTGTTCAGGCGCAGTTTAAGGCCCTCGGCCCGGAGAGTCCGTTTCGCTCGGGAGCGTGCTATGAGTGCCATAAAGACTTCCGCAGTTCTCCGCCACCGACGAAAAAAGCTGGCGGGTAATCCAAAGACAGGGTGGTTCAATAGCGCTTTGAAGTCTTTGGCTTAAGCGTGCCGCGGCGAGATATACTATTTGAGCCATTACTCTCGGTCGGACGATTCAATCCCGCTGTCGTCGTCACTTCAAACTCAGGAAGCCCTTGCCAACATGGCAAGGGCTTTCTTGTTTCTACTCCTCTCGTCCTGTACTATGACCGCAGATTCACTTCGAGGTGTATGTTTATGGCGACAAAAAGAATGCTCTATTTGACAGTCGCGGCATTGCTTTCCCAGGTTTTTTCCGCGCCGTTCGCTTGGGCTCAAATGACCCGGCTAAACGTCGGCTACAGCGCGGCCAGCGCCGATCAATTACCCGCCTGGGTCGCAAAGGACAGCGGGATTTTCGCCAAGAACGGGCTGGACGTGCAACTGATCTTCTTCACTGGAGGCACGACCGCGATCCTTGCCCTGGTGTCGGGCGACGTTCCGATCACCCAGGTTTCCGGCCCGGGTCTGGTTAATAGCGCCTTGGCTGGATCGGACGCCGTATTTGTCGCCGCCGGGATCATCTCGCTGAATTATGTGCTCATGGGCAAACCGGGAATCAAAACCGCGGAACAGCTCAAGGGCGGCACGGTCGCGATCAGCCGGTTCGGATCGGCAACCGATTCGATCGCCCGTTTCGCATTGAGACGAATCGGGTTGACGCCCGGCAAGGATGTCACCCTCGTGCAAGTAGGCAGCGGGCCGGAGAGGCTGACCGCCGCCCTGACGGGCAGAGTGACCGCCTCGGTGATCAATCCCCCCTCCAGTTTTATCGCTGAAAAGCGCGGATTAGCCGTCATAGCCGATGTCGCCAAGATGGGTCTGGTCTTCCAACACACCGGTGTAGGGACGACCCGTAGGTACATTAAGGAACACCCGGACGTAGTGCGCCGCTATGTAAAGGCCCATGTTGAGGCCGTGCATAAAATGTGGACGGATAAGGAAGCGACGATCAAGGCTTTGAGCAAATACATGGGCAGCGGGCTTGAGCGTGAAACGCTGGAAAAGAGTTACGACAACGTCATGACCGAGGCATTATATCCCAAAAAGCAGTATCCCAGCCTGGAAGGGCTTAAGACCGTCATCGAAGACGTCGCCGAGCGCGACCCGAGGGCGAAAACCACCAAGCCCGAGCAGTTCGTCGATTTCACCTTCATCAAAGAACTCGACCAGTCTGGCTACATCGACGGCCTGTACAAGAAAAAGTAAATTTGTTCATACCGTTTAGGCCGTTCAAGCCGTTTCGGCCGTCTTGGCTCCCGCTAAACGGCTTGAATTTTTTTTGAACGGTTTGAACTGCTGGAACTTTTGCTCTCCACAGGCTCCCCTGTCTCAGAGTGTGTGAAAAAATCGTCCATGCTTTGGCACGCTCACCACGAACGGGATAGCATAGATGGAAGTTCAGGTACTTAGCCGTTCATCCTGAGCTCGTCGAAGGGCGGTCGGCTATTTTTTCACACACTCTCAGACATGCTTACCGATAAAAAAGGCGAGGCGGCGGCTCGTGAGATCGAGGAGTGGGCGAACCGAATCGCGGGGCGATTGGATCCCGGGTTGGAAATCACGGTCTATGACGACGCCGACTCAAATACCTACGTGCTTCGTCTAGCCAAAGGAGCCAGGGTTTTGATTTTCCGCCTCTCCGGGTCGCAAGTTCGAACCGACGGGCGGGAGGACGAATGCGAGCGCACGCTGCAACGGAAAATCAAAGACCTCTGGCACCTGCTATAGCGGTGCGCGCGAATCCGTAAAAAGCCCATTCATTGGGAAGCAAGGAGCCGAGCTGCGTCCTTGGCAAAATAAGTCAGGATCATGTCGGCGCCGGCGCGCCGGATCGACAGCAGCACTTCCATCATCACTCTGGTCTCGTCCACCCAACCGTTCTGGCCGGCTGCTTTGATCATCGAATATTCCCCGCTGACGTTATAAGCCGCCACGGGATAGCCGAATTTTTGTTTCACCCGGTAAATCACGTCGAGGTAAGCGAGCGCCGGCTTCACCATGACGATGTCGGCGCCCTCGCGAATGTCCAATGCGACCTCGCGCAGCGCTTCGTCAGTATTGGCCGGGTCCATCTGGTAGGAGCGGCGGTCGCCGAATTGCGGCGTCGACTCGGCCGCTTCACGGAACGGCCCGTAGAACCCCGACGCATATTTCGCGGCGTAAGCCATGATCGCGACGTTTTCGAAGCCGTTTTGATCGAGGGCTTGCCGGATCGCCCCTACTCTGCCGTCCATCATATCCGAAGGACCGACGATATCGGCCCCGGCGCGCGCGTGCGAGAGAGCTTCTTTGGCTAACAGCTCCAACGTGGCGTCGTTATCGACATCGCCGTTCTCGACCACGCCGCAGTGGCTATGATCGGTATACTCACACAAACAAACATCGGTAATTACCAGCAGCTCCGGCAGCTTTTCCTTGATCGCGCGAATCGCCTGCTGTACGACACCGGCGTCGGCATAGGCCCCGGTGCCAAGGGAGTCCTTGTGCTCGGGAATGCCGAACAAGATGACGGCGGGAATTCCGAGGGCGCGGACTTCCTGACATTCGATGACCGCGCGGTCCACCGAGAGTTGCGCGACGCCGGGCATCGAAGAGACCGGTTGGACGCGGTCTTTTCCGGGGCCGACGAACAACGGGTAAATCAGGTTTTTCGGGCTAACCGTCGTTTCTCGTATCAGCTCCCTGAGTCTTTCGTTGCGCCGCAGCCTTCTCGGCCGATATTTTGGATAATCCATCTTATGCTCCCGCCGGTCGTGCCCCCGTGTCTGCGCCATGCTGGAAAAAGTCAACCATCGCGCGCACCAGCCCTGGAATTGTAAACTCCGCCGATACCAAATCGGCCTTGCCGCCGAGTTCCCGGACGGTCGCCTCGGTAAGCGGCCCGATGCAGCCGATCGCCGTGCCGCGTAAGATGTCCGACAGTTTCTCGCCACCAAATAGCTTCACAAAATTAGCCGCCGTGCTTGAACTGGTGAACGTGACCATGTCCACGCTCCCCTCTTGCAGCAAGCTTCTAAGTTTCGGCACGTCCGCCGTTGGTATCACCGTGCGGTAGGCTTCGACAACATCGACTGCGGCGCCCCACTGCCGCAGCGTCTCCGGCAGAATCTCCCGCGCCTTGGCCGCCCGTGGAATCAACACGCGCTTGGCGCGCAACTCCTCGGGCTTCAGCGCATCGAGAACTCCCTCGGCCTGGTATTGCTCCGGCACGAGACAACTGCTTATTCCTGCGCCTTTAAGCCGCTCTGCCGTGGGTGGACCGATGGCGGCAACTCGTTTGCTTTGGAAATCCGCCAGAGATTTTCCCGAACACTCCAAGCGAGCGAGAAATTGCTCGACGCCGTTGACGCTGGTGAAGATCAACCAATCGTAATCCGCTATCCGCGCAATCGCCGCGTCCAGCGCCGCAAAACTTGCCGGCGGCTGGATCTCGATGGTCGGGAATTCTATCACCTCACCGCCCAGCTCTTCGATCTTTCCCGCCAATCCACCCGCCTGGGCGCGCGCCCGCGTGACGACGATGCGTCTGCCCGCCAGAGGACGATAGGCGCCGCGCGCCCCAGCTATATCCTTGGCCGCCATGTCTTATACCGACGCCAAAATCCGGTCTGCACCCGCGCGCAGCAATTCCTCAGCCAAATCCGCGCCCAATTTCGCCGCGTCTACTAATTTTCCCGAGCGTTCCCCTCGTTGGAGCGCTTTCCCGTCGGGGCTGGCGACGACGCCGACCATCGCGATCTCGTCCCCCGCGACCACGGCGCGACCGCCCACCGGAACCTGACAGCCGCCGCCCAAACGACTAAGAAACGAGCGTTCTGCGGTCACCTCGGCGGCCGTCGGCGCGTGGTGTAAAAAAGAGTACTCCTCGTTCCCCGCATCATTCGCGCGCGCCTGCAAGCCCAGGGCGCCTTGAGCCACGGCGCTCACGCAGATATCAGTCGACAAGAACTCTACGATGCGATCTCCTCGGCCGATTCGTTTCAGCCCCGCAGCGGCCATGACCAAAGCATCGACCTCGCCGGCATCGAGCTTTCTCAGCCGAGTGTCGACGTTTCCACGAATCCCAACCACCGACAGTCCCGGCCGATGATATAAGAGCTGCGCGCGCCGGCGTAAGCTGCCGGTGCCGATCCGCGCCCCGGGCGGCAGTCGATCCAGGCTCGTCCGCTCCCTGGTCACCAGGACATCCCGCGCGTCCTCGCGCTCGGGAACTGCGACGAGCGCGAGGCCTTGCGCCATTTCCGTCGGCAGATCTTTCAGCGAATGCACCGCGAGATCGATTTCGTTTCGCAGCAGCGCGTCTTCGATCTCCTTGGTGAAAAGCCCCTTGCCCCCGATCGCTTGAAGTGCTGCGTCGATAAAGCGATCGCCGCTGGTCTTAAGCACCACGATCTCGACTTTTGATTCGGGACGTCGCTCCTCGATCCGCGCTTTTACCCAGTGGGCTTGCGCCAGCGCGAGTGTACTGCCGCGGGTGCCGAGCCGAAGGTTTTTCACGTTTTCCAACACTTCTTTCCGCCCCTTGGGGGCAAGGCACCACTTCCGCTCAGGTCGGTCATTATTCCTCGATATTAAAAAGTTTCTTCAATGCCGCACTATACAAAGCGCTCTCGTCGTCTTCTTTCTCCGAGTTCTTTTTCAGGTGGGAGATCGGCCCGTGCAGCAGCTTGTTGATCATCGCCGTCGTCATGACTTCGAGAGATTCCCGTTGGCGGTCCGACAAATCTTTGAGACCGCCGCCAAGCGATTTTTCCATTTCATTGCGGCGAACTTCCTCGAAGCGATGGCGCAAAGCCATGATCGTCGGCGCCTGTTCCAGCGAATGGATCCAGCGGTTGAAACTCGCCACCTCTTCGACGACGATCTTTTCGGCCTTCTCCGCCTCGTTGGACCGTTCTTGCAGGTTTTCCTTTGCCACGGCCTGCAAGTCGTCGATGTTATAAAGATAGGCGTTGTCGAGATTGTTGATCTCGGCGTCGAAGTTGCGCCGGTCGCCGATGTCGATGAAAAACATCGGCTTGTTCTTGCGCTCTTTCAGAATCGCGCCCACGGCGCCGGCATTGACCAGAACTTCCGGCGCGCCGGTGCAGCCGATAACGAGATCGGCGATCTTGAGATAGCGGGGAAAGTCCTCGAAAAGGATCGGGCTACCGTGGATGCTTCCTGCCAACTCCACCGCGCGTTCGAAGGTGCGGTTGGTTACCATCAAGCTGCGCGCGCCGTTGCTCTGAAGATGACGCGCCATCAAGCCGCCCATCTTTCCGGCGCCGATCAGCATCACCGTTTTGTCGTCGAAGCGGTCGAAAATTCGCCGGGCCAAATCCACCGCGACCGAGCTCACCGACACGGCGCGGCTGGCGATGCCGGTCTCGGTGCGCACCCGCTTGGCGACGGAAAAGGCGCGGTGAAAGAGCCGGTGCAGGATCGCTCCCACCGTCCCCGCTTCCTGCGCCGCGCTGTAATATTCTTTGAGTTGGCCCAGAATCTGCGGCTCGCCCACGACCATCGAATCGAGACTCGCTGCGACGCGGAAGACATGCCGCACGGCATCGGCTCCTTGATAGGCGTAAACATGGTCGTCCAATTGGCCGGCATTGCGGCGCGCGCCTTGCGCGTCGAGGAATGTTTTGATTTCCGCGGAAGCAGCAGCACCATCGGCTGCCGCCGCGACGACCTCGACGCGGTTGCAGGTCGACAAGATCACGCCTTCTTGAATCGCGGGATAGGCGCGCAACTGCGCCAGAGCCTCGCGCAGGTAGGAAGCTTCGAAGGCGACGTTCTCGCGCACTTCGATGGGCGCGCTGCGGTGGTTGAGTCCGACGATGAGGATTTCTTTTTGCACGGTTTAGTCGAACCGTCCCCCGTGCCGGCTGGGAAAAACCACATCCCCCAAGAAAAAGTAAGCAATCACGACGCAGAAACCGAAGCTGGTAAGCACCGCCGCCTTTCTGCCGCGCAAACCTGTCGTGCGGCCATGCAGTATAGCGCCGTAGAAGAGCCAGGCGATGCCGGAGGTGATCTGGCGCGGGTCCCAGGACCAATAACTTCCCCAATGAATGGCCGCCCACATGCTGCCTGTGACGATCCCCAGGGTCATCAAAGGAAACCCCCACACAAGCAAAATATAATTGAGCCGGTCCAAGGTCTCCAGGGACGGAAAACGCTTAATCAGCAACGTCATCTTTTTGTGTTTCAGCTGTCGTTCCGCCAACAGGTAAATCAAACTCACGCCGAAGGCCATCGCGAACGCCGCGTTGCCGAGAAATGCCACGGTGACATGGACGAGCAGCCAATAGCTCTTCAACTCCGGCGGCAACGCTTCGCTGCCGGTGCCGAAAGCAAAGGCGGCAAGCGTCATGAGAAAAGCCAAGGGGGCGATGATCGAGCCGAGAACGGCGAGACGGTATTTGAAATGAACGATCAGGTAAGCCGCGACCATCACCCAACTGTACAACGACAGCGCCTCGCGAAACTGCGTGATGTTCGGATAGCCTGTTTGAAAAAAGTGCACGGCGAGCGCCAGAGTGTGCGCGACGAAGCCGCAGGCGACAATTAGGGGCGAGAGCTTGGAAACGATATCGCGCTGGAAAAAAACGTAAAGAGCGAAGGACACCCCCGCGAGGAGATAAAACAGGGCAGCAATCTTGAGAAAGGTGACGTCCATGGGTACCCGGCCATTATAGGACAACCACCGAGACCTTCAAGGCCGGCGACCATTATGGGGATGGGCCGATCTTTTGGGCGCGCCAATATTGGCCGGCGAACTCATGAACGAATATCCTAACAAAGCGCCACACTCTGCCGCTGCCCACGTTTATCACTCCCATCTCTCCTGCGGGGATTATCCTTAGAGCTTGATTGCTCAAGCGTTTTGGGAATAAAAGGTTATACGGTAGTCATATGCACGATTCCACGGCTGCTGTGCCCTCATCGTCACTTTTACCTTCTTGCTTGCGGGAAGGGTCAAGGGGGTCATAGTCGTCCCATCTAGTCGACAACGTACCCCAGCCTCAATTCAACAGAAAGGAAAACATCACATGGACTGGACTCGACGCGAATTCATCACAAACGTTGGCGGAGTAGCGCTCGCTGCCGCATTCCCGTTTGGGCGCGCGCTCGCGCAGGTCGGTGCCGGCGCAAACAGCCGCGACCGCGTCATAATATGCAACGAGGATTCCAACACGTTATCGGTTATCGATCCAAACACCAACGCGGTAGCCACGACCATCAATCTCACATCGTTCGATGAAGACCCGCGACCGCCGTTTCGACTGGTAACCGGCGGCGTCACGCCCACCCACGTCGCCATGGTGACAAAGCCGCTATACCACGGCGCAATCAATATTCATGGAGCTGCTCCTTCTCCGGATAACCGGCTATTAGCCTGCACCGGTCGAGGAACAAGTAACGTCTATCTGGTCGATCTCGAAACAATGAAGGTCGTCGGCAACACGCCGAATCCGCAGGCGAGCGATCAAACCAATGCCGACCGAATGACCAGCGGAGTGCTCGTGGGTCGTGAGCCCCACGAGCCGACTTTCAGCCGCAACGGTAAAGAAATCTGGGTTACGGTGCGCGGCGAAAATCGCATCGCTGTCCTCGATGTCGCAGCGGCGATTAAGGAATCGCGCGGCGTGGCTTCGCGCGCGGTCCGTCTGTACGTTGATTGCCTGAACGGGCCGGCACAAGTCTGGTTCTCCGCCGACGGGAGGCTTGCCTTCGTCGTCTCTCAAAAGGCCTCGCAACTGGAGATCATCGACACGAACTACGGGCGCGATGGCTTCAGCCGGCCAAAACGGCGCGCGATTATCGATATCAAAACACAAGATCCGTTCGGCTTTACCCCGTTTCAAAAAACCATACCCGATGGCAAAGAACTTTGGCTGTCGCACAAGCTGGCGGATTCGGTCTCGGCTTGGTCAGTGGGTCCGGCGCCGAAACTGCTAGATTCCATTTCGTTGGGCAAAGTAGCGCGGCCCAATCACGTCGAGTTCGTCGAAAACACCAGGGGCAAGGTTGTCTATGCCTCCCTCGCCCGCGTCGACGATGGCGGACCGGGCGGCGTAGCATCGAGCCAGATCGCCATCATCGACCGCTCGGCCGCATCCGGCTCTCGCAAAGTCGTGGGCAACTTTTTCAGCCAAGGACGGGAGGCCCATGGGTTATGGACGAATCCTGAAAACACTCTGCTCTACGTCGCGCACGAGCAAGATGAGCTACCCAACACGCCAAACGCAGGGCAAACGGTTTGCAGCGCGTTCGACATCAGTGATCCGTTCAAGCCGCAATTCATTGCCCAGATTCCTCTTGGGGAACTGGCGCTGCCTTCCGGCAAGCTGCGCAACAAAAAGAGCATCAACCTTGTCTATGTGCGTCCGGGCGCCCGCAGTCAAAGCGCTTGAGGGGAGGCCGCATGAGGGTATTGATCACGACACTTGTGCTTGCTTGCGCATTCCGGGCCGCCGTAGTTTCGGCCCAGCATGAACATGGCACGGTTGCCACGCAGGCCAGCGCGCGTCCCGCGGTAGCGCAGCCCTTCGTGCGCCAAATGGATGCCGGCATGAAAAAAATGATGGAAGACATGCACGCGCCCGGTTACAGTGGAAATCCAGACATCGATTTTCTTGCGATGATGATTCCCCATCATGAAGGAGCGGTGGAAATGGCGCGACTGGCACTCATCTATGGCAAAGACCCGCTCACGCGCCGACTGGCGGAGGAGATCATCGCGTCGCAGACGGCCGAGATAGCGGCGATGAAGGAGCGCCTTGCGATCCTGCGCCGAGGCGAGGACCCAAATCCCGGCGGCTTTCCGGCACTTCACGGCACACGCGGGGTCGCACCGCAATGAGGCCGAAACCAGCGGAGTCTTCGATTGATTGATTGATGGATACCGCCTGGAAGGATGCGATAAAGCATGGCGACGTCCAGATCGTCCTGAATCTCCTTGGACGGGGTATAGATGTGGATGCCCGCGATCGCTATGGAAACACGGCCCTTATGCTGGCCGCCCATGCCGGTCATCGCGAGGTCGTCGACACCCTAATCGCTCATCGGGCCAACCTGAACTTCACTGCCAAGTTCGGGCTGAGCGCTTTGATGCTCGCCCTCGTTGCCGGGCATGGGGAAATCGCGCACCTTTTGGCGAAAGCGGGCGCCGATCTCTCATTGACGGGAACCGGTGCTCCGGGATTCGTTGGCAAGACAGCCTATGATCTTGCTGTGGAGCGCGGCATGCTGGAGTTGTCCGCGGAATTGAAGCCTAATGAAGTCAGACGCTGAGCGATGCGCGGAATACGAGAAGTTTAAGAAGATCGACGCCGCCTTTCGCGCTGGTGATCTTGCCGCGTTGCGCGCCGCGGTCGATGATCCAGCCGGCGTGCCGAACGGGCTGATGCCGCTGACGATCGGCTCGTGCCTCGAATACGCGATTTACCATAGCCCGTTACCGTTTATCCGCACGTTGCTGGAAATCGGCGCCGACCCCAATCCTGCCGATCATGCCGGATTTCCTCCTTTGATCGCCGCATTGTCTTGCAGTCGGCCGCGGCCTGGATCAACTGGACGACCGGACGTGGTGGAGATCCTAAAATTGCTGCTCGCCTTCAAGTCCGATCCCAATCAACGCGGTATCAACGACTACACGCCCCTGCACATGGCTGTGAGTGAACACAATCTACCGGCCGTCGATCTCCTCCTGCACGCCGGCGCGGACCCGCGCCTGCGGACACGTATCGACGACTACGAAACGCCTCGAGAGATGGCGGAGGAGGCGGGCCTTGGCGAGATCGCAGAGCTGCTCGCCGCACAGGAGGCGCGACTGGAAAGGTGACAGCACGCGTCTTTTGTCAATTCCATAACCAGCATGCGAAGCGGTGGGCTGATGCTTTGCGGACGTGGGTGCGCGCGCCGCTGACCGGGCGGTTGAGGCTTTCGATAGAGTCGCAAAAAAGGACAATTCTCCAATCATAAATTGTCGCAACTGGAGAATCTCGGGCTAGAAGGGTAGAATGTGCCGGTGGGTTACAACTTTGAGTGGGACCCGGATAAGGCGGAAGCGAATCTCAGTAAGCACGGTGTCTCATTCGCAGAGGCCGTCACGGCTTTCGGTGATCCGTTGTCAATGAACATGCCAGATCCGGACCATTCAGAGGGCGAACAACGGTTCATCGTCCTCGGTATGTCGGACCGTTATCGCTTGCTGGTTGTGTCTTATACCGACAGACCACCGCGCACTCGAATCATCACCGCCCGGTTGGTAACTCGACATGAACGGAAACAATATGAAGAAGACTAAAAGAAGGGCCCGGCCGCTTGGGTCTGACGATGACACTATGCGGCCCGAGTACGATTTTTCCAAGGCGGTTCGCGGCGTCACTGCGGCACGATACGCGGAAGGCAGCAACTTTGTTCTCCTCGACCCGGATATCGCAGAAATCTTTCCTAACGCTCGTGCAGTGAACGAGGCATTGCGTACGATCTCCCGCCTGACGGGCAAGGCATCGCGACAACGGCCTCGCAAGCGTACGGCTTAACCATTGAGTTGAGAAGGACGGGGCGAACCGCTCTCACCCAAAACGTTGGCGCCTCGAAACCTGCAATTTCTTGTGCTAGTTTGAGCCTGTGCAATTTTGGGAGCTGGAGCCGGAGTGGGATGACGACAACATCGAGCACATTGCCCGGCACGATGTAGAGCCAGAAGAAGTCGAAGAGATCGTTTATGAAGATTGCCATCCATCATGGATTGTTCGCGTTCGGCGTCGTGGCATACGAGAAGCCCGCTGGGCAGTCTTCGGCCAGACCTGTGGAGGTCGTTATTTGGTTGCGGTGATTGCTCCATATCACAGTAGGGGAGTTTGGAGAGTCGTGACAGCACGCGGCATGGAGCGGCATACACGACGGAGGTATCAGCAATGGCGCAGAAGTTGACCGCTGCTCAACGGCGGGCTTTAAAACGGGAAGCAGTCGGATGGGACGAGCTTTCCGATGATGACTTTGCTCGATTATTCGGCGAAGGTCAGCCTGTGAAAGTCCGCGTTCGACGGCCACCCCCAAAAACACTAACAGTCGCTCTCGACGAGCAGACGCTGAACCGCTTAAACCGTATAGCTCGACACAAACAAGTCCGTGCCCGCCACCTAGTCGCCATGTGGATTGCGGAGCGCCTGACTCAAGAGCGTCGGGCCCAGAAATGATGATTGGCTCTAACGTCACACTTCAGGCTGGTCGCTTAAGCACCGGCTGAGAATGCAGTTAGCAATGCCGGAAGAGACCTATCTCCGCTCTTCCCGCCTTCCCCATCTGTTTAAAAAAAGATTGACAAGTTCTTGGAGCCATCCGAGAATCACGACACCATAACTGGAAGTCAAAGGCGCAATACACATCAGTATTTTTACTATGGCCGAACCACACATTGACGCGCACAAACACTCGACTTGCCACCGGGTGGAAATCCTCGCTAGTGAGGTTTGCGGCTGCTTTTACTGCCTGGCCAACTTCCGCCCCACCGAAATCTTGGATTGGGTTGAGGAACCGCCCGATGTAACCGATGGCGTTTCGCCGATCGGGGAAACCGCGCTTTGTCCCAAATGCGGCATTGACTCAGTGATTGGGACAGCCTCCGGTTATCCCGTGACGAAGGAATTTCTAACGCGCATGAAGGAGCACTGGTTCTAATGGCGAACATCGCATCTAATAGCTGGTTCGTGCGCGACGCTTCGCGCCTTGCTCAGCGCGCCAGAATTGGGACGCTAGACGACGAGGGGAACCAAGATGGATACAGCGATCACTCTGAAGACTTATCAAGGCTCTTGTCACTGCGGACGCGTCCGTTTTGAAATTCGAACCGAGCTTAGCCGCGTGAGTGAATGCAATTGCTCGATTTGCCGGCGCAAGGGCTACCTCCACCACATGGTCACCCCGGATCGGTTCCGCCTTATCCAAGGGGAGGCTGATCTCGCGACGTATCAGTTCGGCACCAAGCGCGCGCTGCACCACTTCTGCCGCCACTGCGGCGTTGCTGCGTTCTATCGTCCGCGAGCGAATCCCGCCAATTACATGGTCAACGCCCGTTGTCTTGACGGCGTCGATCTTAATTCCGTCGAGCGGGTTACCTTCGATGGGCAGAGCTGGGAGCTGCGCCCCGACGCCCCGTACACGGGCATCTGGAAGCCCTCGTAGAGAAGCGGGGTCAAGTCGCTGGTTGACGGAAGGAAGTGGATGGGCAAGCCAAGGGGGACAGGTTTTGCAATCACACGCTGTCGTAATGCAAGGCACGACCCCACTCCCGTTTTATCCCCCCCTCGCTCCTTCGGTGATTTCTCCAGAGCTTGATTACCTCCAGGGTTTAGAGATAAAACGCTATACGTTGCGCGAGAAAAGGAACACACAAGATGAGCACGTGCTTCATAGTCATGCCATTAACATGCCCGGAGAGCGCTATTGCACAATACTTCGACGACAGAGACCATTTCAGGCACGTGCTCGACCATCTCTTCATTCCCGCCGTCGAAAAGGCGAAACTTGAGCCTATTCCTCCTATCGCATCCGGATCGGATCTTATTCACGCTGAAATTGTCAAACAGCTTGAGTCGACGGATCTAGTCCTTTGTGACATATCGGGTCTCAACGCCAACGTATTCTTCGAGCTGGGAATTCGCACCGCTGTGGACAAGCCCGTGTGCTTGGTGAAGGACAGCTTCACGGACAAGGTCCCGTTTGACACAGGAGTTTTGAATCATCTCACCTATGATCCAAGCTTAGCGCCCTGGAAGTTGGCAAACGAGATTGAACGTCTGGCGGATCACATCATCGCCAGTATAAATAGAAGTCAAGGCCGAAACACTTTGTGGCGACACTTCGGGTTGACAACCCGCGCAGAACTAGCACCACCAGAATCACCCATTGAAGAGAAGCTGGACCTTATCATGGCAAGGCTTGCTGAAATTGACATCTCAGCGCCTACCCCTGGCCCGCCTCCTGCCCCTTCCGCCGATAAACGCGAGGATCTGATCAAATGGATCATCGATCGCGCGAATGCCATTGCAGGTGAGTTAAGTGCGAAGTTTGTAGACTTCAAAATAGATGGAGAGTCCCTTGTCCTCGATCTCGGGCGTTTTGCCCTGCCACCCTCCCACGTTGGGCGAGTCATGAAGCTTGGCAAAGAACACGGTATACCCATTTCAATCATTAACAATAGCCGATAAATTCGACCAACAAGGCAGTTGACTCATACGGTGAACCCGCCGCGGTTCACCGCTGGTCACCGGCGACGTTAGCAATCACCGCAACGCCATTCCCCCGCTCTCCCCCCCGCCCACCGCGTTCTTGACACTCGCCGTGGGCTAATATAATTTATCTTCCTAGCTGGACACCTTATCCAGAGTGGTGGAGGGAGCGGCCCTTCGAAGCCACAGCAACCGGTTCCGAAATACGGAACGCTGGTGCTAATTCCCACCCCTTGCAGAGGGGGTAAAGATAAGGTGAGGTTCTGAAAGCCTCTTCTTATCGTATTGAGAAGGGGTGTTTTTTTAGCGCAAACGCTGAGCATTCGCCTGACCACGGATCAAATCGAAAGATATAGCCGCCAGATCATGGTGCCCGATCTTGGCGGCAAGGGACAAATCCGCTTGCGGCAATCGCGGGTGCTCGTGGTCGGCGCGGGTGGCTTGGGCTCGCCTGCGGCGCTGTATTTGGCTGCGGCGGGAATCGGCACTTTGGGGATCATCGACCCTGACCAGGTCGAACTATCGAATCTCCAGCGCCAGATCCTTCATGCAACCGCCGACATCGGCCGGCCCAAAGTGGATTCAGCCAAAACGAAGTTGAGCGCGCTCAATCCCGAAGTGCAAATCAACGTCTATCCGGTGCAGCTGGAAGATCACAACGCGACTGAAATTATTGCCGGCAACGATTTCGTTATCGACGGCAGCGACAATTTTCCGACCAAGTTTCTGGTGAACGACACGGCGGTCAAGTTGGGAGTCGCGTTCAATCACGCCGGTATCGTCCGGCTTCAGGGCCAGACGATGACCGTGATTCCTGGGAAAAGCGCCTGTTACCGTTGCTTGTTCAAGGAGCCGCCTCCGCCCGAAGAGATCTTGAGCTGCCAGCAGGCCGGTATTCTCGGCGCCGTGGCAGGCACCATCGGTTCGATCCAAGCGACTGAAGCGATCAAGTATTTGACCGGATTCGAAGAGGGCCTGCTGACCGACCGCCTGCTCACCTACGACGCCAAAACCATGAAGTTTCATTGCGTGGACGTAAAAAGAGATCCCCGCTGCCGCGCCTGCGGGAAGGCAACTTCAGCGGAAGCAGAAATTGCGACCAGCGCCTGAGAATCGAGAACGGAAAGGAAAGGCCATGAGTTTTGTCCAAGGACTTCAATGTCGAGAATGCGGCCAGGAATATCCCAAGAAGCCCCTGTACGTGTGCGAAACCTGCTTCGGCCCGCTGGAGATCGTCTACGACTACGAGGGCATCAAGCGAGCCATTAGCCGGGAAAAGATCGCCGCGCGGGAAAAGAACCTCTGGCGCTACCGTGAATTGCTGCCGATCGACGGCGAGCCAAGTGTCGGTCTCTATTCGGGTTTCACGCCGCTCGTGCGCGCCCATCGCCTGGGCGCGGTGCTGGGTGTAAAAGAACTCTACATCAAGGACGATTCGGTCAATCACCCGACGTTTTCGTACAAAGACCGGGTTGTTTCGGTCGCCATATCCAAAGCCATCGAATTCGGCTTCGATACGGTTTCCTGCGCTTCCACCGGCAACCTCGCCAATTCGGTCGCCGCTCACGCCGCCAAGGCCGGGCTCAATTGCTACGTGTTCATCCCGGACGGCCTCGAACAGGGAAAAATCATCGGCTCGGCGATCTACGGGCCGAAGACAGTCGCGATCAAAGGCAATTACGACGACGTCAATCGTCTGTGCAGCGAGATCGGCGACAAGTACGGTTGGGCCTTCGTCAACGTCAACCTGCGCCCCTATTACGCTGAGGGCGCAAAAACTCATGGCTTCGAGGTCGCCGAGCAACTCGGCTGGAAGCTGCCTAAACATATCGTCGTCGCCAGCGCCGGCGGCCCGATCTTGCCG
>JAUYJC010000079.1 GCA_030688735.1 Deltaproteobacteria bacterium | reverse complement strand
CATCATGTGGAGAGACGACAAGCCGTACGATGAGAACTATCACTTGGCGAACATCGCCCGTCAGGCGATGCGCCAGGCGGCATGAAAAAAAATAAATAAAATAAAAAAAGGACTTGACAAGTCTCATAGAAAGTCTGCCCTGAGCGACGTCGAAGGGGCAAGGGGCCTGTCCTCGCTGAGGCTCGGAATGGCAAATCGCATATCCCAGATTTCAGACTTGCAATTTGAGATATGCCATTTGAGATACCAAAGGTTGGGTGCCTTCTCCCTCCAGGCTTCACCCCTCAGTCTACAGTGTATTAGCGCTTTAGCTTGGACCATGAATAACCCGCGCTAGCGACGGAGCAATTGTTCGAGGGCTTCGGGCAGCGGCTCTCTTCGTTCGTTCGGTTCCTGGCGAGGTTCGCGGACCGGGGGCGGCTCCGGCGCCCGCGGCGCCGTTCCTCGGCGTAGGGCTTGCGCGATGGTCCGGGTGTCCGGCCTGGCTTTAACATTGGGTAGGGTGCCGTCGATCCGAAACGGTATCGTCAGTCTCTCTCGCCGGTCCATTAGGTAGCGGATCATCCGGTTGTCGCGCAAAAACTCCTGGGAAAGGCGCGGTGATAAAACCAGCAGGCCGTTCCATCGGGTTGTCCGATCGAAGGCGATCCACCCCGCGGCCGCGACCTCATAGTCAGGAGTCGAGAGAAGTAAATTGGCGCTGCGAATGCGCTGCTGATCAACCGTGAAATTAGCCCTCAGGGTGTCGAACAGAACGTCGCGCCGCGCGAGCAGGTCGGTGAGAATCTCCGATAGACGGGCGGGCAAGCGAGTTGGCGTCAACGTTCCGCTGCCCTTGCCAAAAATTTCAGCGATTAAATTGAATCCTCTCATTGCCCCGGCACGAATCACGACCTCGCCGGATCCTTTGAGGTTTTCCCGCAGCGTAGCATTTTTGTGCGCCGTGGTGTCCAATTGGCCGCGAAGGTTGAGCTGCCCGTCGATGCGGTCTCGCAACTGCGGTATTTTTTGCGCCAATATATCGCGCAGGTTCATCGATTCCATCTGCGACGCCCATTCGAATCGTAGAAAATCCCCGCCGCCGTACGCCCAGTAGCCGTTGGCGCGCAGGGCGCCGTTGAACGCCTGCAGGGAAAGATTTTTGACGCTAACTCCAGACGGCGACCAGGTCACTTCGGCGCGGAGATGTTCATAAGAAGTACCTTGCAAAACGCCGTCAGGCGAAGCCACGGATCCCTTGATTACGGGCAGGCCATTTTGTATCCGCAGCTCCCCGCTAGCGGTCACTTCCTTAAGATGGCCCGGCTCGACGAACGACAACTCGGGGAGGTCGGTTAAATCGAGTTTTGCCGATCGCAGCCGATAACTAGCGCTAATTTCGGCGGAGAACGGCATGGTACCCGCGAGCGCAATGGTCGATGAACCCAGGCGAAAAAACGCATTTTCTACTTGCGCCTTGTCGCCGAGGAACGAAATATCGGCATTGAGCTTTTCGATTTTTCGGCCGTTTTCCTTGTGTTTGAACTCGGCATCCGCGAGTTTTAATTTTCCTTGCAGGTTCCAGTCCTGGCCGTTCGGCGCAAGATTTCTGTTGATCGCGATATCCCAGTCGGCGACGCCGCGGGTGCCGGAAATCGGCAGGGGAGAAAAAAGCCTGCTCAAGGTGGCCACGGGAAGGCTTTGGCCGCGCAGCCTAAGTTGCCAACGTGTCTGCGGGGTTTCTTCGGTGAAACCGGAAACAGTCATTTTCGAATTGCCGAAGCTCAACTCGGACTCGTGCAGAACGAAGCTGTTTTTCCGCCGCGAGATTGCCGCTCGGAGGCGGGCCCTGGTTTTCGCCGGCTTATGCAACCAGTCGCGATAGCGAAGCTCGCTGCCATCGGCGTCGATCAGAGCGCCGATGCGCAAATCCCGCCACGTTCCTTCGAACCGGCTGCGCACGCTGATCTTCCCTTCCGCGGCGAGGTCGGCAGGCAGGTTCTGTTTCAGAAACTTAACATTACGGAGTTGCGCTAGACTGACCGGTGTCACCACCAACTTTCCTTCGATTTGCGCGTCTTCCCAAGTTCGGGTCTTGGAAAATGCCACTGCGCCCTCCAGAATGGCGTTGTAGTCCGGTGCGCCGAACAGCGGAACCTTAAGCGTAATCCCGGTGATTCGAGGCTCTTGGAGGGTGCCGGTCAACTTCGCGCGCAGGGACAACGGGCCCGCAACGTCGAGTTCGCGCGGTATTTTGTCCCGAAAAAAAGCGATTGCGCGGGCGATGACCGGAACATGCAAGGAGTCAAACTGAATATCGAAATTAACGGGCTGCTGCGCCCAGTTGAGGTCTCGACTCGCCGGACCCCACTCTCCCTCGATGCGGACGTCGTGGCCCAATCCCTCCGTTACCGCCGCGGCGAATTTGAATTTCACTCTCCCTTTTAAATCCAGTCCACCGATGTCCATCTCGACGTTCTTGACTCGCATTTCGGCGGGTTCCTTGGTCGAACGGTCGATGTATTCGATGCGTCCGTTGCGTAAACGCATTTTGGTGATCAAAAGGCTTACTGCCGGCCGCTCTTTTCTCGCGGCCCCGCGCGACCGAGAAGACGGCCGCGGCTCGTTTCGTCCTTTCGCGAACTCGAAGATATTCATGAGGCCCGTCTCATCGGTGATGATTTGAATTTCGGGATCTTTGAAAGTCAAAGAGTCGATCACGGCCCGGCCCCGAAACAGATTCCATAAGCTCACCCCGAGGAGCAACTCTCTCGCGCGCACAAAAGGAGTCGCGGCAAAACGGGGATGATCGGCGACGCTGAACTCTTTGGCGGCAAAGCCGATTCCTCCGAAGAAGCTCGCTTCGAGTTTCTCGAAATAAATTTCCTTGCCGAGAATTCTTTGTAATTCTTGGTGAACCTGATCGCGATTCTTGTTGGCTAACACGTTGAAGGCTTGGAACAAGCCGAAAAACGCGACCGCGCACGCGATGAGAGGCAGCAGAATGCGTTTGCGCAAAAGGTTCATGATGCCCGCGGCGCACAGCCGGAAGGGGGTGTTCTCAACTACTGGTGTCAAGTTCACCCAGTAGATCGCATGCAAAAAGAAACTGGCGCCAGCAGCCGCCGCTATTGCGCATGCGTAGGCTTCGAATGGCTATGGTTTCGAGGCCCATCGGCGGGCTCAGCGTAGTCTCCGCCGAGAAATCTACGTGGCGTTCTTCGGCGTAGCTGAAAAATCTCACGCCCCGGAAGCTTTTACACTTCTTGGAGGACAAACCTTCGCTCGCGCTCGGGGTGACTCACTGATCGCGGGGGACGGGAGGTTAAAGTCGGCTTCTAGGCGATCAGGGGCAGCCCTCCCAGCTTGAAGCTGGAAGTGAGTCAGTTGATTCGCTCGACGATGGTGGCGATCCCCTGGCCCACACCGATACACATGGTCGCCAGGCCATAGCGGGCGCCGCGCTTTTTCATTTCGTGGATCAGGGTGGTCATGATGCGCGCGCCACTGCAGCCGAGCGGATGGCCGAGCGCGATGGCGCCGCCGTTCACGTTTAACTTGTTCAGGTCAACCTCTAACTCCCGAACGCAGGCGAGAACCTGCGAGGCGAAGGCTTCATTCATTTCGACGAGATCGATTTGTTGCATAGTGAGACCGGCTCGCTTGAGTGCCTTTTGGGTCGCCGGAATTGGCCCGATACCCATGTAGTTGGGATGGACTCCGGCCGCCGCCGACGCGACGATGCGAGCCAATGGCTTGAGCCTGAGCTGCTCCGCTTTCTGGGGCGTGGTCACCAGCAGCGCGGCCGCGCCGTCGGAGAGTGGGGATGAATTCCCCGCTGTCACCGAGCCGCCTTTTTTAAAGTAAGGCTGGAGTGCGGCGAGCTTTTCCAAAGAAGTGTCGGCGCGCGGTCCTTCGTCTTTGTCGTGGATGAGCGGGGCACCCTTGCGCTGGGCGATCTCAATGGGCATGATCTCATCCTTCAAGCGCCCTTCCTGCTGCGCCCGGACGGCCTTCTGGTGGCTCGCGAGCGCGATCTCGTCCTGGTCTTTGCGGCTGATCTGGTATTTATCGGCGACGTTTTCCGCGGTTTCACCGTTGTTGATCAGCGAATACAGTTCTCCCATCCGTTTGTTCGGGAAGCGCCATCCGAGAGAGCTGTCGTACATCGTGACGTCGCCGCGCTGAAACGGGTTCGCCGGCTTGCCCATCACCCAGGGTCCCCGGGTCATGCTTTCGACGCCGCCGGCGACGAAGAGATCGCCGTGATCGGTTTCGACGGCGCGGCCCGCTTGGTTGATCGCTTCGAGTCCCGAACCGCACAGACGGTTCACTGTCGTGCCGGGAATGGTGTAAGGGAGGCCCGCCAGCAGCAAAGCGTTGCGCGCCACATTGCGCGAATCCTCGCCCGCCTGATTGGTGCAACCGAAGTAGACGTCTTCGATTTCATCTTTGTTGATGCCGGCCTTTTCAACGAGCTTGGCGATGATGGTGGCCGCCAAGTCATCGGTGCGGACGTCTTTAAAAATGCCTGCAAGCCGACCCATGGGAGTGCGCACGGCTTCGACGATCACTGCTTCTTTCATGATTTCACCTTACCTTCACTGTAAATGTAAAAACCCCGGCCGGTGGCTTCACCGAGGAAACCGGCCGCGACCAATTTTTTAAGCAGCGGAGCCGGACGATAACGGTCGTCGCCGGTTTCGCGCCCCAGCCCTTCGAGCACCGCCAACACTTCGTCCAGACCGATCTGATCGCCCCAGCGCAGCGGCCCCTGCGGATAATTGACGCCGAGCTTCATGGCGACATCGATCTCTTCGGCGGCGGCGACTCCCTCTTCCAGACTCCTCGCCGCTTCATTGATGATCAAGCTGACGATACGCGGGAACGTCAGCCCGGCCGAGTCCTTGACGCGCACTGTGTCCTTGCCGAGAGCTTTAAAAAACTGTTCGGCCGCGCTCATCGCGCTCTCGGCGCCGCGGAGCCCGGCGGCGAGCTCAATGAGCTTGCGGTCTTTGAGCGGAAAGAACGTCGCGAAACCAACGATGCGCTCCGGCCGGCTCACCCAGGAAGCGAGATAAGTCGTGCCATGGCCCAGGCAGGATGTGATAATCACCGAATTATGCACCAAAAAAGCGTCGAGCTTCTGGAGTAGCGGCTTTTTTTTCTCTGCGTCGCCGGCGTAGGTTTCGATGACCACGGGAGTGTCGGGGGCTAGATTGGTGAGTTGGGGAAGCAGCGCCGACGCGACGCCCTTTTCGCGGCAAAGGCCGTGAAGGTCCTGGGCGAGCCGGCTTTCACCGAGGATGGCGACGTTATTTTTTTCCATAGACGTAAAAACCTCGGCCGGTCTTGCGCCCCAAGTTTCCGCCCATCACCATGCGTTGGTGAATCGGGCTTGGACGGAGTCTCGCGTCTTCGAAAAACGAAGGGTAACGCGACTCGGTGGCGGCAAAGTTGATATCGTTGCCGATCAGGTCCATCAGCTCGAAGGGCCCCATGCGAAAGTTCCCCGCTTCCTTCATGATCCGGTCGA
>JAUYJC010000070.1 GCA_030688735.1 Deltaproteobacteria bacterium | reverse complement strand
TGGGCTTTGACGGCTCCAGCATCCGGGGATTTCAAAGCATCAACGAATCCGACATGATTCTCCTCCCCGATCCCGACACCGCCATGATGGACCCGTTCACCGAGCACTCCACCATCAGCTTTGTCTGTAACGTTTTGGACGCCATCACTCGCGAGCCCTATACCCGCGATCCGAGATACGTCACCCAGAAGGCCGAGAAGTATTTGAAGTCCACCGGACTTGCCGACATCAGCTACTGGGGGCCCGAGATCGAGTTTTTTATCTTCGACAGCATCCGGTTCGACCAGAACCACCATGAGGGGTACTACCACATCGATTCCAGTGAAGGTTTTTGGAACGCCGGCAAAGGCGGAGACCAGCCCAACCTGGGCAACAAGATGAGGTACAAAGAAGGGTACTTTCCCGTCCCTCCCATGGACCAGTACCAAGACCTGCGCTCCGAGATGGTTTTGAACCTGGAGAAGTGCGGCATCAAGGTCGAAGTGCACCACCACGAGGTCGCCACCGGCGGCCAGACCGAGATCGACATGCGGTTTGACACCATGACCAAGATGGCCGACAAGGTGCTGCTGTATAAGTATGTCGTCAAGAACACCGCCCGCAAGCGGGGCAAAGTGGTCACCTGTATGCCCAAGCCGCTGTTTCAGGATAACGGTTCCGGCATGCACTGTCACCAGAGTCTGTGGAAAGCGGGCAAGAATATTTTCTACGACAAGAAGGGCTACGGGCTGATCAGCGATACGGCCAGGTACTACATCGGCGGACTCATAAAGCACGCCCATGCGCTGTGCGGCTTTATCGCCCCCACCACCAACTCTTATAGAAGACTGGTGCCCGGCTACGAAGCGCCGATCAACCTGGTGTACTCGGCCCGAAACCGCAGCGCCTGCGTGCGCATACCGATGTATTCCACCAGCGAGAAGGCCAAGCGACTAGAATTCAGGACTCCCGATCCCAGTTGCAATCCCTACTTCGCGTTTCCGGCGATGCTGATGGCCGGGTTGGACGGCATCCGCAACAAAATCGAGCCGCCCAAGCCGATTGACAAGAATCTCTACGAACTTGAGCCTGAGGAGGCGGCCAAGGTAAAATCGATGCCGGGGTCATTAGACCAGGCGCTCGATGCGTTGGAGAAGGACCATGACTTTTTGCTGCGGGGGGATGTGTTTACCAAGGATGTGATCGAAACCTGGCTGGAGTACAAGAGAAAGAACGAGGTCGATGCCATCAGGCTAAGACCCCATCCCTGGGAGTTCGCTCTGTATTTCGATATTTAGATTAGCATACAGTGCGCTTTAAGCCTTCTAAAGGAGGGTGCGATGAAAAAAATCGAAGCCGTCATCAAACCGTTCAAGCTCGACGAAGTCAAACAAAAGCTCACTTCCGCTGGCATCACCGGAATGACCATCAGCGAAGTCAAAGGCTTTGGCCGCCAGAAAGGCCACACGGAGCTATATCGCGGTGCCGAATACACCGTAGATTTCCTGCCCAAAGTGAAAATCGAAATTCTAGCGCCGGATGAAATGGCCCCGAAGATCATCGAAGCGATTCTCGAGTCGGCTCAGACCGGTAAGATCGGCGATGGAAAAATATTCGTGTCTACCGTGGAAGAAGTGATCCGCATTCGAACGAATGAGAGAGGTGAAGAAGCGATTAGTTAAGGTGTGCCCCCTCTCACCCCCCCTGCGAATTCAGCGATCGATTTGAAAAGACTTCAGTTGGGTGCCCTTGTGGGTATCCTGCCGAGGCCTTGTCTTTCTGGAGAGTCTTACTCCCTATCCATTAGCTACGCGCGGTCGAAGCCACAGATTCTCGCCTCGCATTATTTCGGTTTCGCGGGGACTTATCCGAGCGCATATTTACTCGGTACGAGGCCACCGACCCCCGCGGCATGAAAGCACGACGAACAAGGTAAAATTAGTGGTGCACTTCGCCAAAATCCCCCGGATTCAAGCTGCCGGTCGGTGAGATTTCTACTTGATCTTTGCCGTTTTGTTTGGCGCAATACAGCGCTTCGTCTGCGTCGGAATATAACTCCCGCCAATCAGAGCTGTTACACACCGAATTCGAGCTCGCACCGATGCTTACGGTAACAACGAGAAGTCCCTTTGGGGTTTGAAACGGCTGCTCTTTGATTTGCAGACGCAGTCTATTGCCAAGTTGAACCGCGCCTGCCAAATCGGTCTCCGGTACGACAACGGCGAATTCTTCTCCCCCTACACGCGCGACGAAATCGTGTGGCCGAACACTGACCTTTAGGCCGGCCGCGATCCCATGTAGAACGACGTCACCCCACTGATGGCCGAGTGTGTCATTGATACTCTTGAAATTATCTATATCCAAAATCAGAAGTGATAGCGGCCTATTATACCTTACGGCCCGCGCCACCTCTGCGGTGACCTTATTTTCGAATGCTTTGCGATTTGGGAGGTCCGTTAAAAAATCGGTTAGGGCATCTTTTTCGGCCTTTTCTCTTAGTTGGCGCTCGGTGGTTACGAGTTGGGTACAGTAACCGTAAAACACAGACACGACAAAAAGGAACGGGATCCGGAGAAACGTATAGGTGCTTACGTCGTCGGCGATAAAAAGTAGAAAGGTGTAAAGCGACGATATCAGAAACGAAAAAGCCAAAGACCAGCGAAGATCTCTCCAGAATCCGGCGACAATGATCACTAAAAAATAGGTTAGATAAAGATCACTGCCCAATTGACCTGTCAAGATAAGTGAAGCACTCAATGCCGTTGTGTCGAAAATAACCAATATTGCGAATAGGCGAAAAGCTGCAAATCTCTTTGCATTGAGCCAATGGAGTACCAAATTGCTAAATACATGGATCGATCCGAATAAATAGACGATATTCTGAGCGACAATCGTTTGACGGGCAAACGCCAATAGGCAGCAGGAGGCAAGGATCACTATCCATCGAAGCCGAATAACGGTGTCTTTGTCGGGCGCGTTGAGAGATGGTTTGTTTGGAAACCAATGCAAAAAATTCTCATTCGCAAACATGGCAATCAAGAGCTTCTTAAATTGCTTCGTTTTCTCGGCGTTGCTAATCATACCAACCGCAGCAACCGATTCGGATTGGACGCGGCGGTGATGTGCCTTCTAAATGGTATCGTCGTCACCGGCGCTTTTTTCAACGCGGTGAACGCCTTTGACGCTGGAATCAACTATGCTTATCCGGTTGCTTCCCAAATGTGAATCTGCGACGGAGCCGACGACCTACGCCGCGCTCTACAACACCGGGCGCCGCCCGAAGCCGCCGGGGAGAAAAGCTCCCGTTGGGAACTAACCGGATAAGCAAGGAATCAACTTCGTTTAGCCGGTCCATTTCCGCCAAATCCTCCCTTAATTCGATCAATCGGCAAGAAATCTCGGCCGCTAGATATGGCTGGCTAAAAAAATAGCCTTGTCCTTCGTCACAGCCTTGTTGCTTTAGCAGCTCCATGGTTTTTCGGTTTTCGACACCTTCGGCTACGACTTTGAGTCCAAGACCATATGCCAAAGCTATTATGGAGCGAACAATCACGCAATCTTCCAGGTCCGTCGCCATGTTCATTACAAAGGACCTATCGATCTTGACGTTATCGACGGGCAGTTTCTTCAGATAGGCCAAAGGGGAGTAGCCGATGCCGAAGTCGTCGATGGAAATACGTAGCCCCAGATCTTTTAAGCGCTTCAGATGCTTCATTACTCGTTGTGGGCTCACCATGAGCGCGTCGTCTTCCGAATCTTCGATTTGCAGCAAACGAAGCGGTTGACCCACTCAATGTCTCCCATTTTCCGGCGACAGCCCGTTCAATTCTAGCCAGCAGAGAGGCAGCTGGGACACCGTCTCGCGAGACTGACTAGAAGCCGCCAGCTTTGGGATATAGCTGTCGGCCCCTAAGTTGTCCCCGTTCGACAGATCCTGTTCTTCCTTTTCAGCGGATGATGCGTTGCACCGTGGCCACGCCAACACTGGTACTGTCAAAATCGGCCGGGCCGTACTTACGTTAAATGGGGTAGCAGAATAGTTAATCGGCGTAACTCGCTCCCGCGCCCTATTGATCTTAAAAGAAACGAGCAAGCCTTGTGCCGATGGTCGGTTGCTTACTAACTGTCTGTTTTTATGAGAGTTTGGACTAGCAAATGGGCAGGAATGACGTTGAGACTAACGCATCAGAACGACAAAAAATGCCTCAGATAGTTAAACATGAACAATGCCGTCAAAATTTGTCCGAGGCGGCGTTTTTTAAACAGATGGGGTGTTTTATTCCATCGTCTAACCCGTCCCATTATCATACTTTCTGATTTTCCAAATAGAATAAGCTGTCAGTACCGCTGGTTTCCTTCTTCGGAAATTGTCACTATCCTGGCGAAGTCTTAGGGCCTCGCTCTGCAACTGGACCGCGTCTGGAACGATCAACGTGGGCAAACAGATCTAGATAAATATCCCTACCCGTTGCTTTCCTTGCTTGACGAATCGGGCTTATCTTCCCCCGGCTGCTTGCCCGGCTCGAAGCCGCCGACTTCGTGATAAATGACTTTTTTGTCCTCTTCGAACGCTCTCACGGTTGGGACCTGTCCTGGTAGGCCGAGTTTTTTCCACTCGCCGGCCACCTTGTCGTAGATTTCCTTTCGCAACGCAGTCCGTTTAGAGAAGATCGGCAGGTGACGGTGCTCTTTGCAGGCGTTAATCAACGCCTTCGAACCGTAGGGTCGTTTTTCCGGCGGATTCTGCGTCGGGTCGAGCCAGGTGCTCCAGGTGTTGCGTAGCACGTCGATGTCATCGATGGGGTTGCAGCGGCTGCTCATGGCCCAAATGACTTGGTCCGTGTCGGTTGGGTCGATATCCTCGTCAACAGCAACGATCCATTTCGTATAGTAGGCACCGCCGGGCACTTGAGCCGCGAGAGCCAATGCCTGCGCCGCGTGGCCGGCGTAGCGCTGCTCGAGCGCGATGACCGTCATGCCAAAGCCGCCGGCGGCGGCGGGATGGGCATAGATTCCTTGGATGCCGGGGATGCCGAGCTTGTCCAAGTCATCCCAGATGCGCGCGGAGCGGATGATGGCAAAGAACCCGCTTTGCTCGTTGGACGGATAATCCGCCATGAGGGCGTTTGTCAGGATTGGATTATTTCGGTGGTGAATGGCGGTGATTTCGACCAGCGGGCAACCGGCCTCGGGCCGCCCGTAGTAGCCGGGAAATTCGCCGAAGGGCCCTTCGCTCTTCACTGAGTTTGGTTTGATGATGCCTTCAACAATAAATTCGGCGTTGGCGGGTAACAGGAGGTTAGTCGTCTTGCCCTTCACCACCGGTATGGGCTCGCCTTTAATGCCCCCCAAAAATTCATACTCGGAAACGTTCTTCGGAAAGGTCTGCGAACCGACGACCATGAACAACGGATCGATGCCCCAAGCGGCGGCCACCTCCACCGGCTTGCCCATCTGCCAGGAACGGGTTATGTGCAAGCGCGCGTCTTTTCCCGGCGAAAGATAGAGACCGGCCTCTTTTTTCCCCTGTATCATCATCCGATAGGTGCCGACGTTTAGATAACCGCTGTCCGGATCTCGCGTAATGACGCAGTCCGCCGTCCCGGCGTAGCGACCGCCGTCGAGCGGCCAGTGCTTCGGGATCGGCAATTGGGTCAAGTCAATCTGGTCTCCGGTCAGGGTGTTTTGATAAAAGCCGGCTTCCGACGCGGGAACTTCGCGCGGCAGCGTACGGTGTTTGAGCTTGTCTTTGACCCGACGAATCAGTTCGACTATGGACGTATCAGGCGGCTCTTCCAACGTCAGCGCGATGCGTGGCATGCTCGGACCAAGGATGTTCCACAACGAGCGCGCTTTGTAGGGACTCTTCTCGTATCCTTTGAAGTTGTCAAAAATAATCGCCGGTGATGGTTTTTGCTTCGCCACCAAGTAACTGATGGCGCTCATCTCCTCCTCGCAGCTCACCGGTTCTTTGACCTGGATTAAATCCCCGAGCGCTGCGACGCGATCGAGCCATTCGCGTAAATCCTGAATCGGCCTCCGGCTTGCGGACGCCGATGTTTTTTCCTCTGGTTTAGCCATCGATTTTCCCTCCAATATTATTCGTCGGTGCTCGCCCTGCCTAAAGCCGGCTGCCCCTGGGCAGCAGGGATTTAAAATAGGCAAAGGCGTCGTAAGAACGAAAAATCATGTTTTCTTTCATAGAGTCGATTTCTTTTTGTGGCATGATCGTCGGTTTGCCCACACAGCTCGCGACAAACTGCATATACGCCGTACGTTCCATGTAGATCGCGTGCACGGTAGCATATTCCAAGCTGTCGCCAACCACAACAATTCCATGCCCCTTGAGTAACATGGCCATCCGGTCGCCTAGCGTCTGGCAAATCTCCTTGCCGTCTTGAACCGTGTAGATGAGCCTGGGGCTCGGAAATATCGGCGTCTCGGGAGCGAAAACGGCGGCTTGGTTGTAAATGGGCAGAATCGGCGTTCCGGCGACGGAAAACGCCGTGGCTAAAGTTTGATGCGTGTGAACGACGGAATTAATCTCGGGCCGAGCGGCGTAAATGGCCGCGTGGATCATTGTTTCGCGCGGCGGATTTTTGAGCTTGGTAACTGCCCGCTTGTTGCCCGCTCTAGCGTAGTTCTGCTCGCATACTTTCATGTATTCGTCGATGTCCACGAGGATGATATCTTTGCCCGAAATATCGCCGAGCGGGGCAAGCACGGGCTTGATGAAAAACTTTCTCGTACCCGGAATGCGCGCGCTCACATGGCCGTGATAGTCCGCCAATCCCTGGTGGAACATGATGCGGTTGCCGAGCGCAACCTTTTTCTTCAGTTCCGCCAAATCCTTCTTGCTGGTGCTCACGTCGATTCCCCTTTCCAAAGCTAGTTTGAGAGTCTTTGAAGCCTGTGCTCTTTAGCGGCCGATTCAAGATCGGAACCGCCTTGCCATCGGATATTCGTCCAGTTCCATTGATCAGGATAGGCGCGCACGGTGCGCTCAAGCCATTGGGTAATGCGCAACGTGCTTTCACGGACTTCGTTTTTGCTTTTGCCGACCCGCGCAAGTTCCAATTCCGGTTCGATAATCAATTTGAGGCCATCGTCCGGTTGCCGAACGAGAAGAGCCGGGACAATCGCAGCCCCCGTTCTCAAGGCGAGCGTCGCCGGCCCGCGCCGGGCGTTCACGTTACCGCCAAACAACGGCACCGAAATTCCATGTTCGTCCCGATATTCGTCGGCAACCACAATAGCGATCTCATTGCGCCGCAGCACGGTATTTAGCGCATGGAGCGCCGCGCGCCGCGGTCGGGCGCGAATCGTGCGTTGCCACACCTGCAAGCGAACATCATCCATCAGCTCCGCGAACTGAGGATCGCGCGGTGGGCTGACCAGGACATGGGCCGGGTAGCCTTCTATGGCCAGCCGCGTGCCGACAAGAAAAAAATTACCCAGATGGGCGCTCAGTACGATCACTCCGTTGCCCTTCGCAAGCGCAGCATCGAGGTGTTCGAGTCCCGCGATGGGCATCTCGGAGCGCAATTGTTCTTTAGATGATTCCAGCGCAATGGTGATTTCGACGCAGGCGCGAAAAAAACTGCGCAGCGATCGCCGGGCCGTGACGCTCGCCATGCCGCGGTCCATGCGGTCGGCCATGGCCACACCGATGTTTGAAATCGATTTCAAACGGAAGCCGCGCGATAGAGCGAAGCCCGCGTTCGCCAGGGCGTCGGAGCAAGCAAACAACCATCTATGCGGGACAATCCTGACGGCGAGGCGTCCTAGTTTGAAACCGAGCCGGGTGACCGTATACACCACTTTTTCAACAAACCACCGCGTCATCAAATTCCATTGATCCCTGAGCGAGCCTAGGCCGAAGCGTTCGAAGGTCACAATCTACGATAGTTCTATCCTCATCGCAAGCGCGCTGGGTGGGTCTCTCAGATTCCCGGTCGAGTCAGGGGTCAAGACATAAAACGCTTTAATAACAACAGCTTAGATTGCTCGTGGGTGTTGCGCTTGGTGCCCGGCTTGTTCCTATTGCGGCTTTTCTGTGCTAGAAGTCTAAACTTATCGTGACCGAGGATTCTTGTTATGCGGATGATGTTACCCCCACTAAAAGAACGGCGCGTCATTGATCGCCTGCTTTCCAGCTTTTTTGATAAATACAAGCCACAGGATTTCAAAAGAGCCATCGCGGCGCTTTGTCGGTTCTATCATTTGAAGAATCCCAGCGTGGAGTGGTTTGAGTATCTCGACTGGGGAAAGACCGCCGGTAAAACCTATGAAAACGGCCAAATCTATTGGGTTCATCCGGAAAATTGGAAGAACGGACGAAAGTACAACTCTGAGAGAAGTTGGATTAACACGGTATACCATGAGATGGGCCACTATGTATTTTGGGCGGATGCGGAGAACAAGGCCGACATGTTCGCCTCTCGCATGGTGCGTGGACTGAACAATCACAAATAACTGGTGGAGACAGGCACAGGGGCGGAGACAGAGTTAGAAGCGGCCCCTGTCTTTTTATTATGGATTACAAAGAGACACTAAATTTACCGAAGACCGATTTTCCCATGCGGGCTAACCTTCCGCAGAACGAGCCCAAACAGGTCGAAAAGTGGCAGCGCGAGGAGACTTATTTCAAGATACTCGACGCCCACGAGGGCAAAGCGCGGTTCGTGCTTCATGACGGCCCGCCGTACGCCAACGGTAATATCCACATCGGTCATGCCCTGAACAAGATCCTCAAAGACATCATCGTTAAATATAAAACGATGACCGGCCACGCCGCGCCCTACGTCCCCGGCTGGGATTGCCACGGACTGCCCATCGAACTGCAAGTGGAAAAAAACCTCGGCCGGACGAAAAAACTGGCGATGAGCAAGGCGGAGATCCGCCAGCTGTGCAAGGAATACGCGGAGAAGTATATTTCGATCCAGCGCGAAGAATTCAAAAGACTCGGAGTCCTGGGAGATTGGGAACGGCCCTACCGGACCTTGGATCATCATTACGAGGCGCAAGAAATCCGCGAGCTGGGAAAGATCGTTGCCTCCGGCGCGCTCTATCGGCGGAAAAAGCCGGTCTACTGGTGCGCCTCCTGCGTCACCGCACTGGCGGAAGCCGAAGTCGAGTACGAGGATCTCACCTCACCTTCGATCTACGTCAAGTTTCCCGTGAAGGATCCCAAAGGACGATTTGCTGTAGATCCAGCAAAAGGGACCCACTTCGTAATCTGGACCACGACGCCTTGGACGCTGCCGGCAAACCAAGCGATCGCTGTACACCCGACGTTCATGTATCGGCATGTAACTACTGCGCAAGGTGAACTCATTATCAACCAAGAACTGATTCCGAGTGTAATGAAAGCTTTGGGTCTGGAGCCAAAGGAATATGAAATCACCCCGGGAGTACGGACGGGCGCGGAGTTAGAAGGCATCGTTTGCCGCCATCCGTGGATGGACCGAGACTCAAAAGTCATTCTTGGTGAGTTCGTAACTCAAGATCAGGGAACCGGCTGTGTGCACATCGCTCCTGGTCACGGCCAGGAAGATTACGAGGTCGGATTGCGCTACGGCCTTGAAGTGATGGCGCCGGTGGACGCCTACGGAAAATTCACGGCCGAAGCCGGCGATCTGCAAGGCGAGTCCGTCTTTAAAGCCGATTCCAGAATTATTCAGAAACTTGCCGACAGCGGCGCTCTGCTCAAAGAGGAGAAACTTTCCCATAGTTATCCTCACTGCTGGCGCTGTAAGAAGCCGGTGATCTTTCGCGCCACCGAGCAGTGGTTTATCTCGATGGAAAAGAAGGGACTGCGCCAAGCCGCCCTCAACGCCATCGATCACGTGCGCTGGATTCCCCCCTGGGGTCGTGACCGCATTCGCGGCATGCTTGAGAGCCGGCCCGACTGGTGCATCTCGCGTCAGCGCTCCTGGGGAGTGCCGATTCCGGCCGTTTACTGCAAGCAGTGTAACCACGCGGTTCTGACCCAAGAACTCTGTGAGAGTGTCGCGTCGATTTTCGAAAAGGAAGGTTCCGATGCATGGTTTATTCGTCCCGTGGACGA
The DNA here is from genome assembly GCA_030688735.1 of Deltaproteobacteria bacterium. GTDB lineage: Bacteria > Desulfobacterota > Binatia > UBA9968 > UBA9968 > JACPFE01. The sequence continues at coordinate 19,037 of JAUYJC010000070.1, read as the reverse complement.
ACTTGTTCCGGCGAGTCTCAAATGTCCCGATTGCGGCGGGCACGAGTTCTCGCGCGAGGAAGATATTTTGGATGTTTGGTTCGACTCCGGCGTGAGCCACGCTTCTGTGGTCGAGCAGGACCCTCGCTTGGGCGGCCGAGCGGATCTGTATCTCGAGGGGAGTGACCAGCACCGCGGTTGGTTTCACACGGCGCTATTGACCTCTCTAGCGACACGCGGGCGAGCCCCCTATGAAAGCGTGCTCACGCATGGTTTCACGTTGGATGGTAAAGGGCGCAAGATGTCCAAGTCTCTGGGTAACGTCATCGCGCCCCAAGAAATCATGAAAAAATCCGGCGCGGAGATCTTGCGCCTGTGGGTCGCCGCGGAAGACTTTCGCGAGGATGTCCGTATCTCCGACGAGATTCTCAACCGTTTGGTGGAATCCTATCGGAGATTGAGAAACACGGCGCGTTTTCTGATCAGCAACCTCTACGATTTTGACCCAGCGACGGACGTTGTCGTACTGACGGACCTCGACGAATTGGACCGCTGGATTTTGCACCGGACACAAACCGTTCTCGGCCGATGCCGCGAGGCCTACAAGAAGTACGAGTTTCACGTCGTTTACCACACGTTGAATAATTTCTGCAGCGTGGACCTTAGCGCTCTGTACCTGGACATCGTTAAAGATCGTCTCTACTGTGAGGCGACAAAGTCGGCGAAACGACGGGCGGCCCAGACCACGCTGTATCGGATCTTGGAGGTCTTGGTTCACCTGATGGCGCCGATCCTGTCGTTTACGGCTGAAGAGATTTGGTCATACATGCCGGACAAGGAACGGCGGCCCGGCAGCGTTTTTCTCTCGCAGGTTCCAGAACCGGACGCGAATCTGATGGACCAGGAGCTGGCAGACAAATGGGATCGGGTATTTCGTGAGCGAGGTGAAGTGCTGAAAGCCTTGGAAGAGGCGCGCAACCAAGGCATCATCGGCCATTCGCTCGACGCCAAAGTGGTTCTAAGCAGCCGCAATGGCGATCAGAGCTCACTGTTGTTGGATCTGATTCGTTACGATAAGAACCGAACCCAGGATGTTCTGATCGTTTCTCAAGCCAGCGTCCTCTCCGACTCGGGCTCCGGCTCCAATGAGACGATCTGTTCCTACGACGCCGAATCGTTGAATTGCCGGGTCAATGTTGGCAAGGCAGATGGCGGCAAGTGCCAACGCTGCTGGAAGTATGACGTTGACGTCGGTAATGACCCGGCGTATCCGGATGTTTGTCCGCGCTGTGCCGGAGTGCTCAGCCTCGGGGTTTCCGCTTGAGCGCAAAAACCAAACTAGTGGGCGGCTGGCTCGCTTTTATCCTCGTCGCAGATCAACTGACGAAATTCATCGTCGATCAATCGATGCCGCTGCATCATTCGATCCCGGTAATCGACAATTGGTTCAGCTTGACCTACATCCGCAACACCGGCGCGGCGTTCGGCATCTTGGCGGGCAGCGCCGCAGCGTTTCGATTGCCGTTTCTGATTGTATTTTCCTTGGTTGCCATCGGTTTCGTCGTCGCTATGCTGCGCCGTTTGCCGGAGCAGGAAACGGGTCTAATTACAGCGCTCGCCTTTATCCTCGGCGGCGCCATCGGCAACCTGATCGACCGCTTTGCTTATGGTGAGGTGATCGACTTTTTGGATTTCTACTGGGGAAGCTATCACTGGCCGGCGTTCAACGTCGCCGATAGTTTCATTACCATGGGAGTCGCCATCACGTTTTTTTATCTCATCAAGGCCAAAGGTGAAGACCCCTTCGCCCGACGTTAAGCTTTTTTTCTCAACCCAACCCGCGTCGCGCCCCAGCCGCCGGCTTCCGGCGGGGCGTCTTGAAAAGAAACTACAGCGGGGTGTTTTTGTAAGATCGAGCGCACAATATTTCTCTGCACTCCCGTTCCCCGGCCATGGATAATACGGACTTCGAGGAGACCCGCTTCCAGACATTGTTGCAGGTATTCTTCGACCACGCTGGGAATATCCCTGGGCTGAAAGGCGTGCAGGTCGATGGAATCCGTCAGGGGAAGAACAACGGGCTCGGAAAGAGGTGACTCCTGATCCGATGCGCAGGCGTTGTCGGGGTAATTTTCGCTGCGCTTAATCATAAAAGAAAGAGAGGGCGAGAGATTCATCTCTGCCCTCTCAAGCCGTTTATTACAGTTCAGCGGTCCCGCTCTTCTTAATCCCACCGCTTGTCGCCGGTCAAACGGCCTCCGACCTTTTTGATCGCGGCATCGATCACGGAGACTTCCACCAACTTATCGTAGCTGGGCTTCTCGGCAGCTTTAATCGTACCCACCTCGACTTGACGGTTGATCGTCCACTCGACCATTTCCTTCGGCAAGCCGTCGTTAACCGGCCAGGCGCCGGCGTTGGCCAAGATATCGTAGGTCTGGGACACCACTTGTTGGTCCCCCTTGGTGTACTTGATCGCGATTTCCACAGTTTTAGCCTTATCTTTGTACATAAACCGGTTTGCTTTAATCAACGCTGCTTCCAAATCGACATAGAGCTGGCGGTTTTCAGCTAGTTGGTTCCCGGGGGCGATGTAAACGGCATACAACCATTTGGGAAGAGTCTCCCAAAGATTCACGAGAATATTTAGGTCGGGTTTTTTTTTCTTTGCCACCAATGCCTGGTCGACATGGAGGATCGCCGTATCGATTTGTCCGGTAAGAAGACCGGAAACCCGTCCCTTAGTACTGACGTTGACATATTGAACATCTTTCTGCGTCAAGCCGCATGTGGACATGACGGCCCGGCTCAGCACTTCAGAGAACGCTCCGACTTCTTGAATACCGATTTTGCGTCCTTTGAGTTCTTTGCAGGTTTTGATATCGCCCTGGACCAGCATCGACTGTGAAAGTTTGTGGGAGTAAGTTCCCACCACTTTCGTTCCCGCGCCACGAGCGGCACCGACGATAGCCGGATCGGCGCTCGTGCCGGTGATATCCAGACCCCCAGCCACGCTACCTCTGAGCGTTTGGGTGCCGCCTTCGAACGTCACCAGCTCCACCTCGATACCATATTCCGCAAAAAAGCCCATGTCCTTGGCAATGTAGGGCGGAATATGCACCACATTGGGTGGCGTAACCGGGACGCCGAAAACCACCTTTCGCTTGGTTTGTCCATCGGCAGGTGCAATCCACAGCAAGGCACAGGCCAGCATCATTCCCAAAAAAGCCTTTTTCATATTCCCCTCCTTCTTTCTAGTCCTTTTCATCGAAGTTTCTCCAAGGAGCGATTCGCCCCTCCAAGTACTTTGCCAACCACATCAAACTGACTCCTAATACCATAACTACGACGATCGGCACAAAGAGTTTGTCGGTCTCGAAGGCATTGGCGTAGCGAACGATCATGTAACCCAAGCCGGTGACGGAAGTATAGAACTCTGCAACGATCATTCCAACCAGACCGCGGCCAATCGCGAGTCTTATGCCCACCACGATGAAGGGAATGGCTGACGGAATAATCAGGTGGCGCCACAGTTGCCGTTCGGAGGAGCAAAAGGAGCGCGCGACTTCTTTGAGATTGCGGTCGACGTCCTTCACTCCTTGATAGGTGTTAAGCAGGATGGGAAAGACCATAAAGAGAAAGACGATGATGACCTTTGCGGGAACCCTGAAGCCGAACCATAAAACGATCAGCGGCACCATCGCGACCATCGGCATGGAATAGAGCGCGCTCACGTACATATCCGCGGCCCACTCCACGACAGCAGAGCGCCCCATCACCACGCCGAAAAGCACCCCCACGACTACCGAGAGAATGGAGGCATAGAGCAAGACCAGGAGGCTCTCTTTCATATAACTTTGCAGCTCTCCGGATACGACGAGTTCAACGAAGGCGCGAAAGATCGCGGTTGGGTACGTGAAAAGGATTGGGTTCACCCGCCTGCCGAAGAATTCCCATAAAACTAAAAAAATAAAGAGCGATAGAAGGCGTACGCGAACTTGTCGGCTCATGAAGCGCTCCTTGCCGCGCTGTTTTCGTCAAGGCCCTGCTTGAGCATTTCCCAGATGGAATTTCTTAGGTCAATGTAACGCGGATGGGACCGTACCGAAAGAATCTGGCGCGGACGTGGAATATCAACGGTTAGGATCTCGCGGATGCGCCCCGGACGGCGCGACATGATCACGATCCGGTCGCCCAGTAGAATCGCCTCGTCGATGCTGTGGGTGACAAAAACCATGGTTTTTGTTTCGCTTTCAAGTATCCGCAGCAGTTCTTCTTGCATCAGCTCTCTGGTTTGGGCATCCAAGGCGCCGAAGGGCTCGTCCATCAAAAGTACGGAGGGGTTAATCGCCATGGCGCGCGCCAGACCGGCGCGCTGCTGCATGCCGCCGGAGAGTTGGTGCGGATAAGATTTTTCAAATCCCACAAGCCCGATAAGATTTACGTAGTGCGTTATGGCAGTCGCGATCTCCTGGCGGGGTTTTCCTCGTAGCTCCAAACCATAAGCGATGTTTTCGTCGAGTCTTTTCCAAGGAAACAAGCCGAAGTGCTGGAACACCATCGCCACGTCCGGGCGCGGCTGCGTGACCGCCTCCCCGTCGATTATTATCTCGCCCTGGTCCCGGGGGATCAGGCAGTCGATGATTCTTAGCAATGTCGTCTTGCCGCAGCCGCTCGGACCCAAAACGCAAAGAGTCTCATTGGGCTGCGCTTCGAGGTTGATGTCTTGCAGTGCCACTACCGCCCCGCCGCTATAGGTCTTGGTGAGATTTCGGATGACGATCTTGGCCATGAGAAACTAGTTTCCAGGCCTTTCCAACAGCCTTTTAACCTCCTGCAGGAAACGCGCACCGATCGCTCCGTCGACGATCCGATGGTCCGCCGACAGAGTCGCCGTCATCATCGGCTTGATTGCGAACATGCCGTTGTCGGCAACCACGCGCGGCGCGGCCCGCCCAACGGCCAAGATGGCGCACTGCGGCGGGTTGATAATGGCGGTAAAACTATCGACACCGAGCATGCCGAGATTGGACACTGTAAACGTGCCGCCTTCGTAGTCGAGCGGGAAGAGTCTTTTCTTTTGCGCCTTGTCGGCTAACTCACGACTCTGAGTTGCCAGTTCGGTTAAACTCAGCCGGTCGGCATGGCGAATGACAGGTACCACGAGTCCCTCATCGAGCGCAACGGCTATGCCGATGTTGATGTCGGCATGGAGCTTGATTCCCTGGTCGGTGAAAGTTGAGTTGAGCGAAGGGAAGTCTTTTAACGCGCGGGCGCTGGCGTGCAGGATAAAGTCGTTAATGGAGGGAACACTGATCTCGCCCTTTTCTTTCCAACCCGCCCTCGCTTCGCTCACCGCAGTCATATCGATATCCATGCTGATATAGAAGTGCGGCGCGCTCTGCTTGCTTTGGGTCATGCGCTGACCGACGATGCGGCGCATCGGCGTGAGCGGAATGATTTCTTGCGCCGCCGGGGCGGTTTGGGGCCTTGGTGATAAATCCGGCGCGGCGCGCAGCACGTCCTCGGCGAGGATGCTCCCCTCGGGGCCGCTGCCTCGTAATGAGCTGAGATCGATTGCCTGCTCTTTCGCGATGCGCTTGGCCTTGGGCGAGGCGAGAACTCGACCACCGACCGGTGCCGGTGGAACCGCGGGCGGCAGCGGCGATGTTAAGGTCGCCGAGCGCCCCTCACCCCTGCCCTCTCCCTTAGGGAGAAGGGGTAAAACCTCAGCAGCCGCCGGGGCTTCCCGTTTAGTCGGTAGGGCTTCACCCGGCGCCAAGATCAGCGCGATCGTCCGGCCAACCGGCACTTCATCGCCGGCCTTCGCAATGATCTGAGTCAAAGTACCGGACGCCGCCGCCTCGATCTCCACGGTCGCCTTGTCGGTTTCAACTTCCATCAGCGGCTCACCCTTGGAAACCGATTGGCCTTCGGCCTTGAGCCACTTGAGGAGAATTCCAGTTTGCTGCGCCACGCCGAGGGCGGGCATGATCACGTCGGTTGCCATATTCTTTTCGCGGTAGGCCGGAGCACAGAAGCGCGTTTCGCTATTATCTACTGCCTACTGCCGATTGCCTCCTTGTCATTGGATCACCTTATCCGCCTTCAATAGCGTCCACTTCTGGATCGTGAGGCCGCTCTGCTTCGCCGTCTTGAGATTGATCACAAATTCAAACTTCATCGGTTGCTCCACCGGCAGGTCGGCGGGCTTGGCTCCTTTCAGGATTCTGTCCACGTAATAGGCGACCCGCCGGTAGCTCTCCGCTTGGTCCGCCCCGTAGTACATGAGCCCGCCGGCTTCGACAAGTCCGCTGGCGCCGTACACAGACGGTAACCGGCTCTTTAAGGCAAAGTTCGCGGTCCGTTTTCGGTTGGCAATGATTAGCGCGCCCCCAATCACGTAGAGTCCATCCGGGCGCTGCTTGTTGAGCGCAGCGAATACCTTCTCGAAACCGTCCGCATCTCGTACCTCCCAAGGCTGAATAGTCAACCGCAGCGCACGCGCCGCGACTGGGAGAACCTCTTTCACCTCGCGTACGCCGGGCGGACTGGCCGGCTCGTAGAGAACCGCGACACGGGAAAGTTTTGGAACTACTTCTTTGAGCAGCTCCAGCCGCTTCCCGCCTAGTTCTCTGGAAAGGTTTGTAATGCCGGTGACGTTGCCGCCGGGACGGGCAAGGCTTTCAACATGGCCTGCCTCGACAGGATCGGACCCACCGCCCATCATAACGATAGGAATCGTCTTGGTCGCATTCTTAGCCGCCTGGATCAGCGCGTCCCCTGATGCTGCCAGGATAATATCAACTTTGAGACGCACCAGCTCTGCCGCAAGCTCAGGGAGCCGATCGCGCTTCCCCTCCGCATATCGGTACTCGATGGCGATGTTCTGTCCCTCTATGTAGCCACGCCCGCGCAGAGCCAGCCGAAGTGCCTCGGCACGGGTGGAGCCACTCGCTGGATCGCCGTTCGAAAGATACCCTAACCGAGAGATTTTCTTCGGCTGCTGTGCCTGGGCAAGAGAGGCAGTAGTCAGAAAAAAAGTTGCCAGTCGCCGGATGGCGGTTCTTCTATTCATCTTTCCTCCGCCGTAGAGGGTCGGTTCGAGTAAGACAGCCGAGTGACTTGCGCGAGAATTTCCCCACGCGGTTCGAGTTCTTCATCCTGCCGAGACGCAAAGAACGTCATGCTCAGAACCAAGTCCCGTCCAGCCGAGATAGAGTGGCAGATCCACTTTTTTTCATCCCGGTTGTCTCGAACGCGCAGCCGTTGTAGACTCCAACCAGTGCGCATCCATGAATTTGTTTGGCCACAAGACCGTATTGATCACATTGCCAGACACCGAGTTCAACCGAAAGAGGTCGAGGAGGTGTGCTTCGGTAAAGCATGGGTGCGACGGGCCAAAGCGACAGGCAAAAATCCTGTCTATTACGTTCTTGGACAAACCGCGTCCGGACGACATCTATATTTGCGTCGTAATCCAGTTTCCCAATGGAAAGGGCTTCCCGGTCACCGCCCGTGCCATGACGGACAAAGAGAAGCGGCAATTTAACCGATGGAAAAGATGATGAAAGCTCGTAAGATCCCCTCCACTGATTCGATTGAAGAACTAGCTCGATTCTGGGACACCCACGACTTGACGGACTTCGAAGACCAATTAGAAGAAGTCGGCAATCCGGTCTTCGAGCGCACATCAGGCACCGCGGTTACTGTTCACTTGCGTCCTCATGAGGCCAAAGCGGTCAAGCAGGTTGCCAAAACCAAACGTGTCCGCGAAGCCACCTTGCTTCGGCGCTGGGTAATAGAGAAACTCCGCGCCACTAGCGCCACGGCCGGAAGGCGCTGACCTTCACGGTTACGATTAACACTTGCGCAGGTGAGTCGCCGCAGGGCCAGCGCTAGCCCAACAGTTCTTGCCAACGACCAGACTCCTCACTACTGTTACCCAGCATAAAATTATTGGATCACCTTACTCGCGCGGAAAAGAACCGACTGGGGAATGTCCACACCGATCTTCTTCGCGGTCTGAAGGTTGATCACGAAGTCAAACTTCATCGGCTGCTCCACGGGAAGGTCGGCGGGCGTGCGCCCTTTGAGGATCTTATCGACGAGCGTTGCGGCACGCTGGAACAACGCAAGGGTATCCGGTCCATAAAACATCAAGCCCCCTGTTTCCGCGAACTGAAAACCGTCCGAGATTGATGGTATACGATTTTTTGCCGCGAGTTCCGCGATGCGCGGGCCTTGTCCGAGCCCGCTGATAAAAAGCGGTTGAACGATCAAAGCGCCCGCGCGTTCTTTTTTCATCGCCGAGAAGGCGCCCTCGATTTCGTCTGGACGTTCTAACACCAATGGCTGAAACCGCATCTTGAAACTCTGGGCAGCGTCCTGTGCTCGTTTTACGAACAGCTTGTGAGCTGGATCCGGCCCATAGGCCAGAAAGGCCATGCGGGAAAGCTTCGGAAGAATTTCCCTGAGCAGCCCCAAGCGCTTCTCCGCAAGCTCGGGTAAAATGCCGGACACACCCGTAATATTCCCCCCAGGTTGCGCAAGACTCGCGACGAAACCCATCCCCACCGGATCTGCGTTTGGCCCCATGACGATCGGGATTGTTTTCGTCGCGTTCTTCGCGGCTTGGATCGCCGGGGTGGCCACCGCCACGAGGATATCGACTTTCAGGCCGACCAGCTCGTTAGCGAGCGCAGCCAGACCTTCAACCTTATTTGCCGCCCAGCGGTACTCGATCACAAGGTTCTGGCCCTCAACCCAGCCGAGTTCGCGTAGGCCCCGCACGAACGCTTCGTCCCGTGGCCCGGGCTTGGCGAAAAGCGATAGGTAGCCAATCCGCGGGACTTTCTTCGGCTGCTGCGCCGCGGCCGGAACGCTAAGCGCAAAGAGCATAGCGCCGAAAGCAAGGGCGAATATATTTTTTCTCATGGGGTTTCTTAATCCAAAATCCAAAATTTCTTACGCCTTCCGCTTCACTCTCTCCAGCGCTCCGGGGTTGTTCAAATTCGATTGCGCTTCGCGCGTGGTCGGAAGTTCGCCGCCGGTGGTGAAGTAGTGAGTGCCGGCGACGAGCAACTTTTCGGATGGGAAGCGGGTAATCACTTCACAACCGTCTTTGGTGACGACGACTTCTTCTTCGAGCCGCGCGGCGGACCAGCCGTCGGAGGCGGGCCAGTAGGTTTCCAGTGCGAAGACCATGCCTTCTTCGATCACTTCGGGATGATCGAGGGACACGAGACGGCTGAAGATCGGCTTTTCCCAGATCGACAGGCCGACGCCGTGGCCGTATTGCAACGCAAAGGCGGCTTCTTCGTTGGCGAAGCCGAACTCCTCGGCTTTGGGCCAGAGCTTAACCACGTCCGCCGTGGTGATCCCCGGCTTGACGATGCTGATCGCCGCGTCCATATAGTCGCGGCAACGTTTGTAGGCGTCGTTCATCGCGGCGGAGGCGCTGCCGATGGCGAAAGTCCGGTAGTAGCAAGTCCGGTAGCCGTTGTAGCTGTGAAGAATGTCGAAGAACGCCGGATCGCCGGGGCGCAGGACGCGGTCGGTATAAACATGAGGATGCGGGCTGCAGCGCTCGCCCGAAATCGCATTGACGCCTTCGACATGCTCGGAGCCGAGGTCGTAGAGCACCTTGCTGACCACGCCGACGCACTCGTTTTCTTTCACTCCGGGCTTCATGAAGCGGTAAAGCTCGTCGTAGGCGGCGTCGACCATCATGGTCGCGGTGTTGAGCAGCGTGATCTCGTCCTGGGTTTTGATCTTGCGCACCTCGTGCATGAGCTGCTGGCCGTCGACGACTTTAATCCCTTGGGCCTGGAGCGCGAACAACACCGGCATTTCGATCACGTCGACGCCCACCGGCTCGTTGTGCAGCTTCCGTTTTTCCAACTCGAGCTTGATTTTCTTCGCCACGTCGTCAGCCAGACCGGAACCGGGATGGGTCGCCCCGCGCAACGTGGAAATGCCGGCGCGGGAGCGCTCGCCGAGCCAGGGGCAATAGATCTGATGGTGGCGCGCCGCCGAGCCGAAGTCCCACATGATCGGCTCGTCGTCCTGCGGCAGGAGCGAGAAGCGCACCAGCTTGTCCATCGCCCAGGTGCCGATGTGCGTCGCGGTGATGTAGCGGATGTTGTTCATGTCGAAGCAGAGCAGCGCGCCCATCTCCGACTTTTTGAGCGCCGCCTTGATGCGGCTCAGGCGCTCCCGGCGCAACCGCTCCAGATTGACGCGCTCTTCCCAATCGACGCCCATCAGGCCAAAGGTTTTTAAGCCCATAACGTACCTCCTTGTTCAATGTTTAAGGTTCAAGGTTCAACGTTGGGAGAGCGGAACTTTGAACGTTGAACTCGGAACCCGGAACAGCCCCCAGAGGGAACCTTGAACTTTGAACCTGGAACCTTGAACCGGTCCTTTCAGATCTTGTTGCATAGCGTCTTCGCTATCACTGCCACCGCTTCCGGCGTCGGCACGGTCTGGTCTTCAAGGACCGGGGAGAACGGCACCGGCACGTCCATCGCGCCAATGCGTTTCACTGGCGCGTCGAGATAGTAAAAGGCGCCGTCGGCGATCACCGAGGCGATTTCGGCCGTGACGCCGTAGCGCTCGTAGCCTTCGTCGATGACGATGGCGCGGCTGGTTTTCTTTACCGAGTCAACGATGGTCGATTTATCGAGCGGCGCGGTGGTGCGTACATCGATTACTTCCGCACTGATACCGCTTCCATTCAACGTTTCTGCCGCCGCCAGGGCGACGTGAACCATGCTGCTCGTTGCGACGAAAGTAATATCGCTGCCGGCGCGCTTCACGTCGGCGACGCCAAGGGGAATCGCGTATTCCTCCTGCGGCACGGGTCCCTTCAATTGGTACATCATTTTGTCTTCGAAAAAGACCACCGGATTATCGTCGCGGATCGCCGATTTGAGCAAGCCTTTGGCGTCGTAGGGCGTCGAGGGAACAACGACTTTCAATCCGGGAATATGGCTCAACCAGACGTGCAGGCTCTGGCTATGCTGCGCGGCGGAGCGGCGCGATGCGCCCAAAGTCGTGCGCAGGACCAGCGGCACTTTGAGCTTGCCGCCGGACATGTAATGGATCTTCGCCGCCTGGTTCACCAACTGATCCATCGTCAAGGTAATAAAATCGCCGAACATGATGTCGACGACGGGTCGCATCCCGGTCATCGCCGCGCCGACGCCGATGCCGGCGATGCCCGCCTCGGAAATTGGCGAATCGATCACGCGCTGGGTGCCGAATTCCTTCACCAGCCCAGCGAGCACCTTGAACGGCGTGCCGGCTTCCGCGACATCCTCGCCGATGATAAACACCGTCGGATCGCGCCGCATCTCTTCGGCGAGTGCCTCGTTGATCGCTTGGCCGAAGGTGATCTCGCGAGTGGCGCCGCTTTCCTTTGCCGTGAGTGTCATCCGGTTATTACCTCAAGTGCTGAGCAAGACAAGTTATTTCCGGGGTGTTGCTTCTATCACTCAGCACTCAGGACTCAGGACTCATTACTCAGGACTGATTTATGCGTAAACATGCTGATCCACTTCATCTGCCTGCGGATACGGCGCGTTGAGCGCGAAGTTAACGGCCTCTTTAATTTCCGCCGAGACCTCGTTTTTGATTCGCTGGAATAGCTTGCCATCTGCCAGTTTATTCTTCTCAAGCCAATCGGCAAGCAGCTTTACCGGGTCGCGCTTTGATTTCCACTCATCTTCTTCGGCCTTGGAGCGGTAGTAAGTGCGGTCGATGTCGCCGACGTGGTGGCCGTGGAAGCGGTAGGTGAGACATTCCAAAAAAGCGGGGCCGTCGCCGCGCCGCGCTCGCTCGGCTAATTTTTGCGCCGTGGCGTGGACGGTTCTCACGTCTTGGCCGTCAATAGATTCCGTGTGAATTCCGAAAGCCGCGGCGCGCGATGTCACCTCGCCGGCGGTGGTCTCGCTGAAGTGAGTGTACTCGTTGTACTGGTTGTTCTCGCAGACGTAGATCACCGGCAGCTTCCAGAGCGACGCCATGTTCATGGTCTCGTAAAGAAGTCCTTGTCCGAGCGCGCCGTCGCCAAAGAAGCAAACCGCTACTTGATCCGTACCCCGCATCTTGATCGACATCGCCGCGCCGGTGGCGATGCCCGCGCTACCGCCGACGATAGCGTTGGCGCCGAGATTTCCCGTGTCCTGGTCGGCGATGTGCATCGAGCCGCCCTTGCCGCGGCAGTAGCCGGCTTCCTTGCCGAGCAGTTCGGCGAACATTCTGTCCAGCGATGCGCCTTTGGCGATGCAATGGCCATGGCCGCGGTGTGTGCTGGTGATGTAATCGTCTTGCCGCAGCACTTCACAGACGCCGACCGCCACCGCCTCCTGGCCGATGTAGAGATGCGCCAGCCCCGGCATCTTGGCGCCGAGATAGAGTTGATTGACCTCTTCTTCGAACAACCGGATCTTGAGCATCTGGCGGTAGAAGTGCAGCCAGCGCTCATCGTGAGCGCCGGTTGACTCTTTGGCTGGTTTCGTCGCTGTTTTTTTGGTCGTGCGAGCCATAAACTGCCTCGGTTGTCGACGCTCAGTTTCGGGTTTCGAGTCTTGGGTTTCGCGTTAGGAAACGGTTCTTCGGCTTTGACTCGAAACTCCAAACACAAAACTCGAAACTATTTCTTTCCCGCCATTCTCGCCAGCACTTCGAATAATATCGCAAAATCCTTATCCGCCAATCCCATGCCGCGCGCCGCGATGAGCATTTGATTCGTGATCGCCGTGGTCGGCAACGGAACATCGAGTTGGCGGCCCATTTCCAAGGCCAGCAGCATATCTTTTTGCATCATGTTGACGTCGAACCAGGCTTCGTCGGGCATCTTGAGAACGAACGGCCCGCGATATTTCACCATCGGCGAGGCGATGACGCTGTTGAGCAAGACTTCGACGGCGGTCTCGCGGGCGATGCCGCTTTTCTCTGCCAGCAAGACGCCTTCGCTGAACGCGAGCATCTGGACGGCGAGACTTAAATTCGTCGCGATCTTCATCGATACAGCCAGGCCGTTGCCGCCAACATGCGTCGCCTTCGGGCCGATCGCTTGGAGTATCGGCAGCACTTTCTCAAACACTTCGCTCTTGCCGCCGACCATAAATGAAAGCTTGCCTTCTTCGAGGGTGATTACGCTGCCAGAGACCGGCGCGTCGAGCATCTCGGCGCCCTTGGCTGAAACTTGTTTAGCCGTCGCGCGAATCGCCGCCGGACTAACCGTGCTCATGTCGACGTAGATTTTGCCGGTAGAAAGTCCGGCTATGATTCCGTCCGCGCCTTCCGCGACGGCGCGCAGCGCTTCGGTGTTGGTGACCATGGTGAAGACCAGGTCGCTCGCCTCGGCGACCGCGCGCGGCGTTTCGCCCCACTTCATGCCGGCGTCGAGCAGCCACTGCGCTTTCGATTTAGTGCGGTTGTATCCAGTTACGTCATGTCCGGCATCAAGCAGCCGTTTTGCCATGCGGCTTCCCATGACGCCAAGGCCTACAAAGCCAAGATTTGCCGTAAAACCCTCCGTGGAGCGACTTCGTTAGAATGAATTTTCGATACTCTTTATAGCGATTTTCAAGCTCCGCCGCCAGTGTCCTGGTGGATATCAGCCGCGACAAGTCGGTACAGCTCGGGGGCGCAAGATGGACCAGGCTGGCGGTGGCCCAACTGACTTAGAAGTTGGCTCGATGGGAATGCTTACGGTTTACGTTGGGCCAAGCGGCGTTAAACGTCTCTGGCGTTCGGGCGTTCGAACCCGGAATTAGAATCTTGCCGCCCTTGACCGTGGGTGAGATACCTAAAGCTCGTGGCCGCGACTGATCTCGGCTGTTTTATCGAATGCCAAATGATCGAGCGCTTCCAGAATAGCCTCGTACTTCACCGGCTTGGTTAAGTGAGCGTCAAAGCCGTTTTCTTTGGCGCGTCGGCGGTCCTGCTGTTGACCCCAACCGGTCATAGCAATCAAGATCATATCTTTGCCCCAGGGCTGTTCCCGTATGATCCTCGCGGTGTCGTAGCCGTTTAACTTTGGCATCGCGATGTCCAGCACGACCACATGGGGGCGAAACCTAGCCGCCGCGTCGAGAGCTTCGAAACCGTCCTCGGCGATTTGCACCTCGTTACCGTCGGATCTCAGCAGCTTGGCAAGGGTGTTGGCGGATTCCGGGAAATCGTCGGCCACGAGTATGCGGCGGACCACGTCGGCGGGAATTTTCGCTCGATCATGCGGAAGTGGAAACGGCCTGGTGCTGTGCTGGTCAGAAAGAATCGGCAAACGTACGACGAATTCACTGCCCTGATCGATGCCAGCACTACGCGCCTCGATGGTTCCACCGTGCATCTCAACCAGTTGGCGCACGAGCGTAAGCCCGAGCCCGAGCCCCCCATCAGACCGAGTATAGGAGCGGTCCACTTGGTAAAACATATCGAAGACATGGGCCAAACTTTCCGCGGAAAGGCCGACGCCGGTGTCCTTTACCTGCACGAGAACCTGACCGCCCGCCGGCTCGACGTTCAGCCGAATCTCACCTGGTTGGGGAGTGTACTTAGCGGCGTTGGTAAGCAAATTCATAAGGACTTGGGTGAGACGGACACGGTCGGCTTCGATGTAAATCGCCTGCCGGGGCAGCGTGACAGCGAGCTCGTGCTCGCGCTCATCGATGGCCGGGCGGCTCGATTCCACTGCGGCGTTGACGATATCCCTCAAATCCACGCGCTCTTTTTGCAACTCTAGCTTCTGCCGAGTGATGCGGCTTACGTCGAATAAATCATCGGTGAGCCGAGTCAAGTAGTTGACCTGCCGATCGAGAATATCCCGGCCCCAGCGGAGCTCGCCCTCGGAGGATCCGGGTATTTGGATTAAATTGACCACGTTGCGCATCAGCGCCAGCGGGTTTCGCAATTCGTGAGCCAGCGTGGCCAGGAATTCATCTTTGCGTTTGTCGGCCTCGCGCAGCGCTTCCTCGCTTTGGCGCAAGGCAGCGTCGAGGCGGAGCTTTTCCACGGGAAGCCAGGTGCGCTCGGCGACGGCTTTGGCCAGCGCAACCTCGCCTTCGCTCCAACTGCGCGCTTCCTGGGCGGCGACAACCAGTGACGAGACCATCCGGCCTTCACGGAGCAGTGGAATCGCTACGAAGGAACGCACCCCCATTTGCTGGTAGGCATCGATGTATTGCGCCGTACGCTCATCCTCGGCGATGTCGCGTACGACACTCGCTCGCCCGGCCTCTCCCAGGCTGACAATCGCCGGCCCAAGAGGGCTGAGCGGGTAAGTCCCTACGATCGACGGCGAGCGCGGATGGTAATCGCGGTGGACGGTGAATTGGTCCTTATCCAGATCGATATCGAGAAAACCACAGCGCGCCGCCTGCAAATGCTCGCCGGCGGCCACCGCCGCCGCCCACATCAGCTCGTCCGGATCCGTGGCGAGGCTGGCGCACTCGCTCAGGTCAAGAAGAAAAAGCGCGTCAGCCTCGGCTTGTTTGCGCTCGGTGATATCGGTATTCATGCCGACCCAAGCGCGCCCCGGGCCGTCGGAATTCAATAGCGGCGTGGCGCAGACTTGGGTCCAACGCCATTGCCCGTCGTGGCGGCGCAGGCGATACTGAGCTTCGAAACGAGTTTTGCCCGCAAGCGCTCTTTGCCAGTCGGTCTGAATGCGTTTTCGGTCATCAGGATGATAGGCGCTCAGCCAACCTAAGCCTTTCAATTCTTCGAAGCTTTGGCCGGTGAAGACTCGCCACGACCGGGAATCCTCCACTGCCTGCCCTTGCGCGTTCATGGTCCACAGGATCACTGAGGATGCCTCCATGATGGCGCGCAGACGCCCCTCACTTTCTGACAGGGCATTTTCGGACCGTTTGTCGCGCAAACAAACCGCTATGACGAACCATATCAGAATCACGATGGAAACATGGTTGAGGACGGCCTGCCAAGCAGGGGTGCCGGCGGCGGCCGAAAAGAACAAGTAGTGAATCGTGGTGATGCCAGTGCAAATTGCCGCAGCCGCGATCTTGAGCCGGGCGCCGGGAACGGCGACAATTAAGAACAGGGTAGCCACTAAATACGCAGGTACAGATATATCGACAGAACCCAAAACATCAGCGAGCAAGTCTAAAACCAAAAGCGAACCGATCACCAGCCAAGCCAGTGGTTTCTCGGGATTAATGAATGAAAACCGGCGTTGCATTGTTGCCGGCGTGTTCTGCCGAAGCAAAGACGGACATGCTGGTTGGTTTTGACTCTTCATGATACCGGCCGGCCCGCCGATAGCGGCCCCCATTCCTCTTAGTTTACAAAGCCTCGCGATTTTGCACAAGTAATTTTCCTGGGCTGCAGCCGCTTGCGGATTGCTGCGAGGTGCCCTCAAGGCCGCAAATCGTTGCTGACCCGAAAGATTCATGGACTTAAGGTACGGGCATCACGAACTGCGGCTTAGATCCTTTCTCGTGTCTTTTGCGTGGTCCGATAGACTCACCACCCTGGGAAAACTCGATGGGTCTTGGCGCGATGAAAAACGCTTACCGTTCACAAGTTCAACGTTGAACTTTAAACCTGGAACCTGGAACGCAAAGGGACGGAAGCGAGACTTCAACGATCGCGGGCCAAGGTGCACTTCGGCTGAAACGTTAACTTGACAATACTTGGTTCTCGGATGATAGATGGCACAAGCACTTTTTCAATGGAGATAGCAATGGAGGGAAAGAAAAATTACTACCGGGATTTTCGCGCGCACCTCAAAGCGCTTGAGGAGCGAGGGAAGCTCGTGCGCGTCAAGCGCGAGATTAACAAAGACACCGAGCTCATGCCCCTGGTGCGCTGGCAGTTTCGCGGCCTGGACGAGGAACAGCGAAAAGCTTTCCTGTTTGAAAACGTCGTCGACACCAAAGGAAAACGTTATTCGATGCCGGTCACCGTGGGCACATTGGCGGCGACCACGGATATCTACGCCATCGGACTGATGTGTGAGCCGGAACAGATCGGTGAGCGCTGGGCGCAGGCCCAGTTAAATCCACTCGATCCGGTGAAAGTCGGTTCCGGGCCGGTCCAGGAAGTCGTCTGGCAGGGCAAGGATCTGCTCAACGGCCACGGACTCGACATGATTCCCGTGCCGATCTCGACTCCCGGCTTTGACAACGCGCCCTATCTCACCTCGGCCAACTGGATTACCAAGGACGCCGAGACCGGCATTTACAACATCGGCAACTATCGCAGCCAAATCAAAGCGCCAGACCGCACGGGGGGATTATTCACATCGCAGCACATGGGCCAGCACTGGCGGAAGTGCAAGGCCCAGGGCAAGCGGTTGGAAGCGGCGATTGCCATCGGTGTCATCCCCAGCATCGCCTACGCGGCTACGGCGAAGATTCCGTATGATTTCGACGAATACCGGCTGGCGGGCGGACTCGCCGGGGAGCCGGTGGAGGTGGTGCCGGCCAAGACCGTTGATTTGCTCGTGCCAGCGACGGCGGAAATCATCATCGAAGGAACAATCCCCACCGACGTTATCGAACCCGAAGGGCCGTTCGGCGAATACCCGGGCTATATGGGCCACCGCACGGTTTCACCGTTCCTGGAAGTCACCTGCATTACGCACCGGCGCGACGCCATCTACACCGCGCTCATGAGCCAGTTTCCGCCGAGCGAATCGAGCAAGATCAAGCACACCGGCACGGAGAAGATCATCTATAAATTCCTGCGCCACGATAGCGGCAACGCCGCGGTCCTGGACGTCGCCCTCCATGACGAGGTGAGCGGCAGCGGCCAGGCATACTGTGTGATAAAAATGCGCAATGCCACCAAGGCCGACGCCTGGCGCGCCCTGAACGCCTCGGCCGGTTTCACCGGCGCTTACGCCAAAATATGCGTCGCGGTTGACGAAGACATCGATATCCATGACCCGGCGATAGTGAATTGGGCGATCTGCTTCAACGTCCGGCCGGAGGAGGACATCGTGATTGCCAAGGGAAAATCTCCCGGCTTGGACCCCTCGTCGCATCCGCCGGGACGGGAAAGTCTTGAGGTGCGCATGGCCTCCATCGGCGCGCTGCTGATCAACGCCGTGCGTCCCTGGCCTTATACGCCGGTGTCGTTGCCGCGCAAAGAGTTCATGGAGAGATCGAAGCAGATTTGGGAAGAATTGGAACTACCGCCGCTCAAACCGCGCATGCCGTGGTACGGCTACAGTCTCGGCGCCTGGACGACGGAAGATGAAGAGGAGGCGGAGCTCGCTGTCAAAGGCGAGTATTTTGCGACTGGGGAAAAGCAGAACAAGCAGCGGCAGAAGCCGTAAGGATACTTGTCTCGCGTCTCGGGTTTTGCGTCTCGCGTTTTGAGCCGGAAAAATTCAAGCAGATTAGATCGAGACCCGAGACTCGGGACCCGAAATGATCTTAGAAGAGTCCCGGAATCCACCGCTTTACGGCTTGGGTGTACTCAACGTAGGGCTGGCCCAGCGTGTGAACCAGCTCCATTTCATCACCCAGAACGCGCCGATGAAACCAGATCGCGACCCCGGCGGTGATCATCGCGGCGAGCCAGGATTTTAGCGTCAGCGTCAGGCCGATCAGAAAAATAATGTGTCCGAGGTACATGGGATTGCGCGTGTAGGCGTAGGGGCCGGTGTCAACCAAACGCTCCGGCGGCGTTTCCAAGCCTGGGCCGCCGCCGCCGAGATGATGTCGATAGCGTCCACAGAGGTGGTACTGGAGATAGCCCCAGAGCATTAACGGCACATAGAATGGATAAAGCTCCAAGACGCGGCCGTTGATCATGAATTCCCAAAGCGCCGCGATGGTTGGATAGAGAATGAATGTCCTGACCGGCGTGCGACTGATAAAGCGCATGGCGTTGGCTAATTTGCAATTGACCCGTCTTATCAGAAACTCTTATGGCAACTAGTGTAGTGTACCATAAATAACTTGACAATCGACTACGACGAAAGCTATCCTATGCATAATGCATTTGGCCCCACCCATCCTCCTGTCCTCGGAAGAACGCTCCGCTCTGACCGCATGGGCGCGAGCAAAGAGCCTTGC
>JAUYJC010000066.1 GCA_030688735.1 Deltaproteobacteria bacterium | reverse complement strand
AAATGCTTCTACGGTTGACTCAGCACGATGACCTTCGACGCAAGCCGATGGCCGCCTTCCAGACCTTACTGGGGATTTCCACCCGGAAAACGCCGCTTCCCCTACGAAATCTGGTCGTGCTGAGCTAACCGTAGAAGCATCTAAACCCAAAACCGAAGAAAATCCAAAACCCCGAATCCAATTTGAAGTTGTTTTGAATTTTGGTCATTTTTGAACATTCGAATTTGTTTCGAGTTTCGTGCTTCGGATTTCGTGGTTCGAAGTTTTTGTTCTTGGCGTCCATTGCGATCTTTGCGCGAGACACAGTTTTTCTGATCTCTTCTTCGTTTCCGATTTTCAAAGGGCGTAAATCCATTTCGCTGGATTCGCGGCGTACTCGTCGTAGCTGCCCGGTGCGCTAATTCCTGGGATGGGCGCATTCCAATCCTCGCGTAGCAGCTGGTCCGGGTCGCCAAATTCGGACGCGACGGCGCGAATTTCAGGATCGTCCATCGCGGTCAGTCGACCGTTATCGATCACGGTGATGGACTTGCCGTTGCGCGTCTCGATGACCAGCGTGGGGAACAGCAGGTGGACGTGCAAGTGCCCGTATAGAAGTCCCCGCTCGCCCGCCCAGTGTTCCTCCGGCCCGCGCCAGAAGGTGCCGAAGCCGAGGTGGATGACACCCGAGCGGCGCCGCTCCCACTCGAACCCGCCGGACGCCAACCGGTGGATGCGCGACGGCCGGGAGATCTTAGGGTTGGTGCCGATCGCTGCTTCCCAGAACCAGAACAGCCCGGGCCGAGGGAAGCACGGATATTGCGTGTTGCGTGACTCATGCAACAGGTCGTTCCACGCCTTCCCGTAGGCTCCACCGCTTTCCACCGTCTGTACCAGCCCGTCCTGCACGCTGACGCGGATCTGCGGAAACGGCCTGGCGAAATGCGAAGTGGTGCCGGCGGCCAGGCCGGTCGCGTCTTCCTTAGCGATGATTGGCGTGGGAGGATGTGACATCAGGTGGCCCCAAAACGGCGTCTCGCCGCTGCCCAATCGGATTCCATCAAAGTACTCGTCCCACAGCGTCCAGCGCAGGTCCGTGCCTTCCGGGTCAGTCAGATGCACGCGACCGCCACGCCCGTTGTCGCGGATCTGCTGCCAAGCCTTGACGTTGATCGCCGTGTGCAGCTTGCGCGGGTAGGTAGTGGCGGGTTGCGTGAAGTGCTCCGATGTCAGCCAGGGGAAGGCCTCGTATCGGTGGGGTGTCTCGGGAATGCTGCCGCCCTTGCCGTGGCACAACAGGTCGTACTTCCCCCGCAGCGCCAACTCCTCCACCCAGGGGACACCCTCCCAGCGCCGCGGGCGGTTCGCCCAGGGTTCACGGCGCATCACGGTGTTGATCTCCTCCAAGTCGGTGAAGTCGCGGTCCGGCCCGACGTCCACGGTGACCACGTCCACCTTCGCACCCCGCTCGCGCAGCGCCCGCGCCGTCGCCTCCACCACCCGCCAGTCGTAGTGAGTGTCCGCCGCAAGCAGCACTTTGTCGCCCGGCTTGGTAGAGCCGTAGCCGATGAACCCCGCCCCCGTCCGCCGGACCTCCGGCTCTCCCGCGATAAAGCGGGCGACGGGTAGCAACTCTTCAACCATATCATTCAGGTCCACCACCGGGATCTTACGTTTACCTCCGTCAACGAATGCCGCCGGAGTGATGTCGTCGTGAGATGTTTCGCACATACTTGATCTCCGCTCCTGGGACTTTCAAGTTGGGGCTTGTCGACCCTGCTACTGCGGCACCCCAACTCATCCAGGCCAATGATAGGAACTCGATTTCAAGGGCTGGCCTCCGAAAACCGCGTGCGACCGTGCCAGCTCGCATTCGAAAGGCCAAAGCGCTCATCAGAGAACGCAGGCTGGCCCCAATCTCGTCGCGGAAGAAAGTATCCGATAAGGTGGTGTTATTGTCAATCTAATTTACTCTCGAGTGGTTGCCTCGCGTTGCGCAAACGCAAATCCCGCCGTTAGCGGGATGATCAGGCTTTCTCTTCTTGACAAGTCTTACCTCCCTCTGCTAGCGGACAGGAAGCCTACGAGTCTTTTCAGCAGCCTGCTAGAGGATGCCGAATGGGCAACGATAATTACAAAGCTGCGGGGAGGTCGCTATGAACAGCCGAGCCGGCAAGACAACTTTCTTGTGCTTATTCGTTTTGGCGCTGAGCTTGTTATTCGCCCGTGCTCTCCATGCCCAGGGCGAGCCGTTTTACAAAGGCAAGACCATTAGAATTGTCACTGGCTTTGGCGCCGGAGACGTGGACGATCAATGGCCGCGTCTGATCGGCCCCATCATGACGAAGTACATTCCTGGCAATCCGAGCGTCATCGTCCAGAACATGGCGGGCGCCGGATCCATGGTTGCGGCCAATTACGTTTACGGCGTGGCCAAGCCCGATGGGCTGACCCTGGGGTGGATATCGCCCGGGCTCTATATCGATCAGCTCTTGGGAAAAAAAGAGGTCCAGTTCGATTGGACGAAGTTTTCCTGGATCGGCTCTCCCGTCCAAAGCAATTCGCAGATGTATATGCGCGCGGACGCGCCCTATCGGACGATTGAAGAGATCCGCAAAGCGGCCGAGCCTCCCAGGTGCGGCAGTTCGGGACAGGCCAACATGGGCTACTATCTGCCGAGATTGCTGGAAGAGACCCTGGATTTGAAATTCAAGATCGTGACCGGCTACCAGGGAGGAAATGAAGTCGACCTGGGCGTTCAACGGGGCGAGATTCACTGCCGCGGCATGAGCATCGAGGCGTTTTTTGCCCGCGAGCCATTCCACACCTGGCGCAAAACCGGCTTTGTCCGCAATCTGGTTCAGACCGGCCGCAAACGGGACCCGCAGCTTCCCGAGGTGCCGACGCTCTACGAACTGATGGACAAACACAACACCGCGGAGGGCAGCAGACGATTGGCCAGCGTCGTCCTGACCGTCGGTGTTCTTGGCCGCCCGATGGTGGCCGCGCCGACGGTCCCCGCCGATCGGATCAGGGTCTTGCGCGGCGCCTTTGCGAGCGCGCTCAAAGATGCCGAGCTGATCGCTGAAGCGAAGAGGCGGAACTTCGGTCTCCAGCCGGTCGGCGGCGAAGAGTTGGAAGTGTCGGCCAACGAGGTCATGGCGCAACCGCTGGAGGTGATTCAACGGCTGGGAAAGTTGTTGGGACGGTAGCCCGGCGGGTGAATTTATCACGCCGCCCCGGCACTGGAGGAAGCATGACCAATGAAAAAGTTCGGCTCGCCATCATGGCCCCGAGCCTGAACCTGTGCAATTATTTGTTCGGTATCGAGCGGGGGTTTTTCCTCCAGGAAGGACTCGACGTAGAGGTCATGATCCGTCCGGGTCTGCGCAACACGGAAGCGGTGGCGCGCGGCGAGGCCGATTTCGGAGCCGCCAACGAGTGCGTCATTCAAACAGCTCTGCAAGGCCCCACGGACTTGAGGATCCTTCTCCAGGTTCTCAAGGACCCCGTCCACGACCTGGTCGTGGCCCAGGGGGTTCAGAGTTTTGAGCATTTCCGAGGGCAGCGGATCGCCACCCCCGTGGCAGGTTCCACGCCCGAAATTCAAACACGCCTGCTCTTGCAAGAACAGGGGTTGTTCCCCGGTCGTGATGTTTTCCTCGTACCCCGCGCCCCCGGGGAGAAAATGGCCGACCATGTCCGGGGCCTCGAAGCCGGCGCGTATGCCGGACTCGTCGCCGCGCCGCCGATACTCTTTCTCCTCGAGGACAAGGGTTTCCGATCCTTGATCGAGCTGAGTACTCACTTTCCCGGCGCCGCCAGCCACGGCCTGGTAGCAACCACAGCCACGATCGCCAACCAGCGCCCCATGGTGGAAGCCATGGTACGGAGCTATGTCCGGGGAGTCACGGCGCTGAAAAACGACCGGGAAGCCGCAGTGGAATTTATCGCTCGCCGCTTTAAGTTGGAACTCCCGCTGGCCGTGCGCTGTTACGACGGCTTGAAGGACCTCTGGAGCGCCGACCTTTCTCCGGACTTCCTTCGCTCGGAAATCGCCTTCCACGCTCGGACTCTCGGCCGAAGCCCCGTCGAGCTTGAGAGCATCGCGGACAGTCAATTCGCCGCCATCCGTTGAACGCGGCGAACACGGGAACGCACGGGTACCGCCTGCTTTGTTCCAGCCGTTCCAATCGTTCAACGCCTCGCGGCCGTTCAAAGCCTCCCCTGAGCTTGGCGAATGGGTTCAATGTTCAAGGAAAGACAAACCCGGCGGGACGCTTCGACGTTTCGGCGATCCCCGAAACGTCAGAAAGGTTCTGACTCGAGAGGCTCTCCGGCGCAGTTGCCCCAATTCCCCCCCCCACGGTAAATTTGTTCTCTCCATAACCAATTGATTTGTCGTGTTTTCCAAAAGGTGGGCCATCGTTGATTTTTCAAACAAATTCGCGAGAACAAA
>JAUYJC010000051.1 GCA_030688735.1 Deltaproteobacteria bacterium | reverse complement strand
GACCTATACGCTTATCAGGTTGAGTCCTAGAACCACCATCCTTAGCAGTCACACGCCGGGTGCCTCCACGCCTTCCGGCCTTTCGCCACGCCGTATAGTGGTCTTAGGAGTAAAGCCGATAAGCGTTTCATCTTAAACGGCGAGTCCGCGCGCATGTAGAGCAGATGGTTGGAAGTGACCGGGCTACCGATCCAGGCGAACTTGGACCAGTCGTATCGGACCTCCTTGCGTCCGATGATCTGATCGAAATAGAGCGCGGGGAAATCGGCGCCGATCGTCAAGCCGTCGGGGTTGGCGACGTTGTAGACGAAATTGGCGGCGATCATAGAAGCGGCGCCCGCCATGTTTTGCACGATGATGTTGGGATTGCCGGGGATGTACTTGGGCATAAATTGCGCGAAGTGGCGAGCGTAAAGATCGTAAACATCCCCTGCCTTGGTACCGGCGATGATGTTGATGGTTTTGCCGGCGTAGTACGGCGTTTGCGCCGTTGTCGTCGCACTCCATGAGACTGCAACGAATACGACGAATAATGCGCTAAATAATTGTCTGATCATGGTTACCCTCCAAAATGTTTAAAGTTATAGATTTGGCCACGCCTTACGTCCGAGTATTTTGTTTAGCCGCATGATAACGGCGGACCGCCAATCGATTCAGGATTTCCCAAACCCCGTCGCGCGTCCCTGCGCCCATAGAGCGGCATCGCGCTCAGCTCATCAGCCGGCCCAAAGCCTTCGCATCATCTCCCCATCGATCCGCATCCAATCAAAAATCTCCCCCCGCGGAAACGGCATCTGAAGAGCATAATCGAACACGCCGAAGAAAAACAGCCAACAGCCCGCTGTTATGGCTAATGTCATGCCCCAGTTTTCGCGCGCGCCAAACTTCAAGTAGAGGAAGGTAGCGAGAGCGGAAGCCGGCACGAATCCGACAATCCAAATCGCCAGGAAAAAACCGACGATCCAGGCGGTAATCGAAATCGTTCGATTGCGCTCGATCAGGGGGTCGATTTCGGGCGCATGCTCAAAACTAAACTGCTCTACCTTGACTTCTATCGTCGATCGCATCGATTCCTGGAGCAAAATGAAGAGCGCCAAGATGAAACTGGGCAGACCGATCACCCACGGGAAAAGCCCGGCGCGCGGTTCCCAGGCGCCGAAGCCGAACTTTGACTGGTAAACCACGTAGCCCAAAATGCCAACCATGAACAACGCAAACCCGGCGCGCGCAATCCGGGTGCCTGTCGCTACGGGCACCGTTTTGACGACAGCGGTCATTGGGTCGGGCGTAGATGGCTCTGCGCTCTCGCGTGACCGCCGCAAGCGCGCTTGAACATAGGGGTACAGCGTTCCCACGGCGATAATTGCCGCGATGACAAGCACCCCCGGGTGCCAGATCCAGCTATAACCATAAATGCGACTGGCGATAAACAAATTGGTTTCCGCGATCCCGCCCAAAACCAGTCCGAGGAGAAGCGGCGGGCGCTGCCAATCGAACTTCACCATGAACCAGCCCAGGGCGCCGAATATCAGCACCAGCAACATGTCGCCGAAGCTGTTCTTCACCGCGAAGCCGCCGAGGTAAACTAGAAAAAGAAGGAGGGGAACCAAGTAGGTTCCCTTAACGAAGGTAATCTTGGCCAACTGATTCAAAAACATTAAACAGATCAAAACGGTGACGATATTGGTGATAACGATAATCCAGACGAAGGAAAAAGTGAGCGTTAAGTGCTTGGCCGGATCTAAAAGATCCGGACCCGGCACGATGCCTTGGATGATGAATGCGCCGAGAAGAATCGCCATGGATACGCTGCCCGGCACGCCGAAGGCGAGCGTCGGTATCAACGATCCGCCTTCTTTCGAATTATTTGCCGCGCCGGGGCCGAGAACGCCTTCTATCGCGCCTTTGCCGAATCGTTCTTTGTTCGGCGAACTCTGCACCGCGTGCGCATAAGCAAGCCACTGGGCCGGACCGCCGCCCATGCCCGGAATCAAACCAATGTAAGACCCGATAGCGCTGCAGCGCAGCACCAGTTTCCAATGACGAAAAGTGTCCTTGATCCCTTCCATCACGCCGCCGAGCTTGCCAGGTTGGGTCGTACCCGCAATACTCGTCCCTTGGACCGCAAGATCGATGATCTCCGGGATGGCGAACAGCCCAACGGTTACGGCCACGAGCGACACTCCATCCCAGAGAAAAAGCGCGTTGTCTTCGCCCAACACCCCTTCCAGAGTAAATCGCGGCACGCTCTCGATCGGATCGAGTCCGACCATGGCGAGCGCCAGCCCGAGACCGCCGGCGATGAGTCCCTTGGGAATGTTTTCACCGCTGAGTGAGGCGACAAAGGTAACTCCCAGCACGGCGAGCATGAAGAATTCCGCCGAGCCGATCGAGAGCACCAGAGGACTGACGATCGGAATCGCCAGGGCGAGGATAAAAGCGCCAAACACCGCGCCGACCAGCGAACTCATGAGAGCCGCGCCGAGGGCGCGTCCCGCCTCGCCGTTCTTTGCCATGGGATGGCCATCGACAATCGTAGCCGCGCAGATGCCTTCACCCGGAACTCCGAAGAGAACGGACGTAACATCCCCGGTCGTGGCGGTGACGGCGTTTGAGCCCAGGAGGAAAGCGAACGCCGTGGTGGGGTCCATGTTGTAAATAAAGGGCAACATGAGCGCGAGGGTAGTCGCACCGCCGAGACCGGGAAGGATGCCGACGACGAAGCCGATGCCCATGCCGAACATCATGTACAGGAAGGTTTCCGTGCCGTGGGGCGTGAGATAGGGCAGAACGTTGATGAGTCCCTGATTGAACGCGTGGAAATATTCCAAGATGGGCCTCCCTAAGAGGTTTTCGGTTTCTTGAACAGGA
Source organism: Deltaproteobacteria bacterium (assembly GCA_030688735.1). Classification (GTDB taxonomy): domain Bacteria; phylum Desulfobacterota; class Binatia; order UBA9968; family UBA9968; genus JACPFE01. The sequence continues at coordinate 4,897 of JAUYJC010000051.1, read as the reverse complement.
ACTCAAGCTGCTTCTTTACTTCCGGCGTAACCGAATAGATCTGCTCGACTCGCTGTTCGATTTGCTCGCCGGCGGTATGTTCGACCGTCAGCTTGGATTTCTCGGCATCCTTTCTGTAATCTTTGTCCTCCATCGTGGCCTTAAAGGCTTTGCGCAGGATGCTCAGCGCCTCAGGCGGCGCCCCCGGCGGAAGCGAGAACGGCCGGGCGAATTCGTTGGGCGAGTTCCAGGCGTTAAAAGCGGTCACATTATCTTTGCCCTTGACGACGTCGCGGAACAACGGAAGATCTTTGACCTCGGGATCTTCCCAACGGTCGGCGATGACGAACGGGATCATTCGATCATCGCCCTTGGCCGCGATCATTGCCCTTGCCGTGGCTCGCATGGAATCCCAGGTCCAGCAGGCGCCGTCCACTTCCCGCGAGCGCATGGCGAGCCGGATCTTGGAAGTGCCCGTGTAACCTTGGATCACGTCAAAGTTGGCACCCGCCCAGCGGTTGAGGATTGTCGGCAGATCCGTGGTGTTTCCGGCCCGAGTGGCGCCCATCTTCAGCTTTTTCTTTGACGCGACGATCTCGTCGAAGGACATGAGACCCGCGAAGCCCATGATCGCGCAGGCGACGGAGTCCTTGCCGGGGGAACCGATCCAGCCGAATTTCCGGCCGTCGATGCGCAGGCTTCGATCACCCATCATGTGATTGAAAACGTTATGCGAATTCCAAATACCGACGGTCAGGCCATCTTTGTCGGCCTTGTTGTACATATGGTTAGTCGCGATCACGCTGCCGGCTCCATCCATGTTCTCAACCGAGACCGAAGGATTCCCCGGAATATATCGACCGATATATCGGCCGACGGTCCGCGCGTAGGTGTCGTAGCCTCCGCCGGCGGCGAAACCGACGATGAAGCGAATGTTTTTACCTTTGTAAATATCTTCAGCGTGAGCGGCGGTCCCGGCGTTAAATCCGACGATCGCGACGGCCGCGACAACGGCTCGTGCAATAGTTCTCATGGTTCTCTCTCCTTTGCGGACTTCGTTCGATTCGCTTTCCGATGGACGAATTTTGATCCTCCACGTTAGTTTTTCTGCGTTCGCACCAGGAACGCCAAGCTTTTCTTAGCGTCCGCGGGCATCGAGAGAATCTCTTCAACCAGTTTGGCCGTGCGTTCCCCGGAAACATGAGTGATAACCAGTTTTGATTTCGTCGCCTCTTCGAGCAGCGCCTTATCTTGCAAGACTTCCGCGAGCGCCTTACGCAGGATTTCGAGGCGCTCCTTGGGGGTACCGGGAGGTAAGGAGAGCGGCCGCTGAAACTCCATCTGATCCGCCCAGGCCCTGAAGATCTCGAATTTCTTCGGATCCTTGATCACATTCTTGAACAGAGGAAGATCTTTGACCTCAGGATCCTCCCACTTGTCGCTTATGACGAAGGGGATGAGCTTACTGTCGCCTTTGGCATCCAGCATCGAGCGAGCGGTTACGCGCATCGATTCCCAGTTCGAACACATACCGTCGATCTCATGCGCTTGCAGGGCGACGCGAATCTTCGATGTCCCGGTATACCCGCTGATCACATCGAACTTGGTGCCCAGGGTTTGGTTCAGAATCAGGGGCAGATCGTATCCGGTCGTCCCTGCTCGGTTGGCTCCCATCTTGAGCGGTTTCGTGGATTTAAGAACATCATCCAATGTTTTCAATCCGGTAAATCCCATGATCATGCACATCGGCGCGCCCACGCTCGGCGCCCCGATCCAGCCGAGTTTTTGAAAATCGATGTTGATCCTGGGATCGCCGAGGGCCTTCTGCACGATGTTGGAATTGTTGAAAACCGCGGCGGTTAGGCCGTCGGGAGCCGCCCGTTTATAAATATAGTTGGCGGCAACCAAACCCCCGGCGCCTTCCATGTTCTCGACGACCGTAGTCGGCTTACCCGGTATATAGCGGCCGATATGGCGCGCGATCATGCGCGTGTAGGTATCGTAGCCGCCGCCGGCCGCGGAGCCGACAATAAAGCGGATCTTCTTGCCTTTATAATCTTCCGCCGCCAACGTCGGTTTTGCCACGACGGTGAGGAGCAGGGCGACGATTCCCATGGCGACAAGCGACCAAGATTTTTGCTTCATCGTTCCTCCTCCGTTAACACAGCGCATCAATAAGGTGGCTCGATCATGGCCGTCAGCCACCCGAATGGCCATCGTTATGCCAACGCCTTATTTCGTCTTCGCCTTTGTCTTTCTGACCAAGAACTGAAGCCCCGCTTTCGCCTTCGGCGAAATGTCGAGAATTTCTTTGACGAGTCCATTAATCTCGTCCGCTGAAACGTACTCCACCGTTAGTTTGGTCTTTTTCGCTTCAGCGATAAATTCCGGGTCCTTAAAGGTTTCCTGAAATGCTTTGCGCACCATTTCAACGCGATCTTTAGGCACGCTCGGAGGCATGACCCACGGACGCTGGAATTCATACTGATTGATCCACGCGTTGTAGAGATCCACACCATCCTTACCGGCTTTCGCTTTGATGTAATCCCGAGTTATGGGAACATTCGCGAGCTCTTTGTCTTCCCATTTCTTGTGAACGATGATCGGGATGAGCTTCTGATCTCCCTCGGCATCAAGCATCGCCCGCGCGACAACCCGAGTCGATTCCCAGCCCCAGCAGCCGCCGTCGAGTTCTTTCGAGCGCATAGCAAGGGTGATTTGCGAGGTGCCCTTGAAGCCCGTGATCACGTCAAACTTCGTGCCGACAGTCTGGTTCAAAATCTTTGGCAAGTCACTGTAGGTCGACCCCGATCGGGTAGCCCCCATCTTGAGAGTTCTGCCAGACTTGATGATCTCGTCCATACTCTTCAGGCCGGCACGGCCTATGATATTGCAACCCGGCGAGCCCTTGATCGGCGCGGCGATCCAGTTGAGCTTTCGCGCATCCAGACGCACTGCTTTATCGCCGAGCGCCTGGTAAAGAACGTAAGCGCTGTTCCAAACGCCGATGAATGTCCCATCCCGGTCTGCTTTGCTGTACGTGTAGTTGGCCGCGATGAGGCTGCCGGCGCCGTCCATATTGTCCACGACGAGTGTCGGGTTGCCGGGTATGTGTTTCCCGATATGACGCGCGACGGCGCGCGCATAGGTGTCGTAGCCGCCGCCGGCGGAAAAGCCGACCGTGACCCGAATTGTCTTCCCCGCATAAAAATCTTCAGCCGTAGCGCTGGCCGCGTTGCCCACTATAAGCAACCCCGCCGCCGTGACGGCTAATAGTCCGCTGTATTTTTTCATACCATCCTCCTTTGAAATTTTTCTTTCTTCATGACGTCATGCATTGTTTTTCCTTGCCGACACGAAAAAGCGATTAATAAGTTCCACTTCGTTTCCACTTCCTGACCCGATTGCCGGGATAGCGGGTTGCCTCGACGCCGTTACTAAGCACAGGCTCCACGGCGTCCCGCCTCGTCAACGAACGCCGAGGATCTCCTGATAGAGCTTTACCGTCTCGTTTAAGCCCTTGTATTCCTCCGTTTCTACCTCTGCGCGGTGCTTACCCTTCTCGGTGTAGCTGCGCTTGCAATTGCCGTCGCGTCAACACTTGGGTTCCGGCAATCGGATGACTAAGAAGCTGTTTGAGAAAACGGTTCGAATACCTGGAACCACGGTCCAGAACCACAATGATCTCCATCGATGGGTTGATGTCGCGCAGGTTGAAAATCGTTTCCGTGACATTGATCAACGAATCCCGCGCCACCAACACGGCCCGGTTGAAAAGCTCTCGGCGAGCTCTCTCAAAGGCGGCCCCGCCATCTTTGACGATGACGACCTCACCGCCTGCGGCGCACAGGCGCCTTTCAAGAACCGTCTCATCCCCGGACCCGACCAGGATGACTTTGCCGAGATTCGGCATTCGCTCGCGGTCAGATGAAGTCGCCATCATTTCGTTCGAAGTTCGACAGCTCCGGCTTCCTCGCACATGTTTGTCTACAGTCTCGCTGGTCGCAATCTTTGCCCGCTCAGCTAGGCTCGGAGCGCTCATATAGGCTCACCCGACGATGCCGCACCCGGTACTGATAACGCAGCGGTTCGCGCAGCCGCCTCGACCCGGGCGTTCTTTGTACGCGCTTATTGGGGTATTGCATCAAGCCGCTTCGTAAGTAACTCGGATTCACCCCTAGGGTTTCGCAGATGTTTTCGAAGGAAAAAGGCGAGGCCGCATCCCGGTCGGAAATCCAGCCAGCCGCATCGTCATGCAAAGCGCGATCTTTCCTGTCCGTCGCGTTGGCGTACCTTTGGAAGCATTCGATGGCATCCGCCAAAACCGCGAACATCAATTTTTCTTCCGCGATCGCAGGCGACTTTTGCCGGAAAACGCGGAGATATTGATATTGGGAGTTGCTGTCGGGTTCGTAAAATAGATTCGAGCTTCTCTGCTCGCCGATGGATGCTGCTAAGTTATTCACGATTTCCCCCTATTTCGTATGCTGTGGTTAGTATTTAGCAAGATACAAACCAACGAGACATAACAATTATGATTCGGTGAGTTGCGTGAACCACCCAGGAACCTAAACGCCGATAATCACGCGCCTATGTGAAAATCATTCACACAAGCACGATTACCGCAACTAAGTGTGGTGCAATTGGTAGCACGATACCGCCGACGTGGAACCGCCGATGGCAAAAGACTCGCAAACGCGGGAACTTACGGAGGTGAGGGTTAGTAAATGGTGTGCACGACTTGCGCACTCATCCTAGCTGATGCCTTCTGAGCTTGTTATAGAGTGCGCGCCGGCTGATGCCGAGCATCGAGGCGGCCAGCTTCTTATTTCCCCCGACATGCGCGAGGGTCATGCGAATCATTTCTTTTTCGACCGAATCCAGGGTCGCGCCGACTCGGATGGAATAGCCGGGTCCT
>JAUYJC010000049.1 GCA_030688735.1 Deltaproteobacteria bacterium | reverse complement strand
CCCTCCGCGCGCACAACGTTGATCTTGATACCCGCCGGCAGGGTGGCCACCACTTTGAATTTCGTGCCCGGACCGTCTCGGAGCTCGACGTCGCGCAGGGTTCGGTAGGCGCCGGCGACCGATGGGGTCGCAGTCTTTGATTGGGCGACTTGTTGCGTCTCCAGAGGCCGGGCGTAATTTTCACTTATATAACCCGGCTTGTTGCCCTGTTTGGATTCAACTTTCAACCAGTTGCCTTCCCGCCCCACCACATTGACTTTGATGCCTTTGGGAAGGGTCGTTACGACGGCGTACTTGGTGCCGGGTCCGCTGCGAAGATTAACGGCGGCAGTAGTTAGATAGCCGCCTTTGGTCGCCTGAGCGAGCGCCGTTCCGGCGGCGATCAAGGCGATGGCCAACCAAATTATCGAACCGAGGTGCCAGATCCATCGCGATGTGCGTGTTCTCATTTCCCGTTCCTCCCAGTTTGATCCTTCGACTCAAGCCCCAGCCTCGGCCGGGGCTCTTGCTCAGGATTCCGCCCCACGAGCGTTCCCGTGGGGCTCCACGTTTCCGAGCTTGCAATTTTCTATACTCTTACGATACACGTTGAAAACGTAACCGGCAACGAACGCCTAAGCGGGCACTACTCGCCGGAGCCGAGCTGGGTGGTTGGGTGCCATCGACGAAGATTTTAAAATAGCAAACAACAAAATGAAAGGGAGGGCGTTCCCATGTTGAAGCAGTTTAAAGAGTTTGCAATGAAAGGGCCGGTCGTCGATCTGGCGGTGGGCGTGATCATCGGTGCTGCGTTCGGCAAGATCATATCGTCGCTGGTGGACGATATCATCATGCCGCCGATCGGGCGGCTGCTGGGCAACGTAGATTTTGCGAATCTCTTTGTCAATCTGTCCGAGAAAGATTATCCCAGCGTCGCGGCGGCGAAGGCAGCCGGCGCCGCCACGATGAATTACGGGATTTTCTTCAACACGATCCTAAACTTTGTGATCATTGCGTTTGTGCTCTTTTTGCTCATTCGCCAGATGAACGCAATGAAGAAACCGGCGCCGGTGGCGGCGCCGACCACAAAAGATTGTCCGCATTGCCTATTGGCAATCCCGATAAAGGCGACGCGATGCGCGCAATGCACCTCCGAGCTGAAATAACCGCCGGGAGCAGGATACGGCAAAATCCCGTGCCAAACTCGATCCTGAAATCAGCCCGTGCGCCAACCGAAGATCTTGGGGTTTTGCGCTGCAATGCCGATAAGTTGCGTTTCTTTTTTGGCCTTGCTGTATGGATGGAATTCGGCGTCTTCTTATTGGCGCGCCATGGACTGCCAAAAAATCCCAGTTTTTCCTTGACAATAAACAAGGCTTGTACTATTTTGAATAAAATTTTGTGATAATCGTTTCAACGGGAGGTAGTGATGGAGAAAAATAAGTATTTTGCGATAACCGCGTTGGGGTTCTTTTTTCTCAGCGCTTGCACAGGCGTGCTAACGAAGAATCAAGCGGCTGTGGTTGGCGCTTTGACTTGCGGCGCCGCGGGTGCAGCTGCCGGGGGAATCATTACCCACAACACTGGCCATAATCTCAGTGAGGGGCAGGCAATTCCCATTGGCGCAGTGACGGGCGCCTTGATCTGTGGCGGGCTCGCATATTTGCTCACCGAAGATCCGAAGCCAAAGCCAGCCCCGCCCCCTCCTCCACCTCCTCCTCCGGCCCCGAAGCCGAAGCCGAAGCCAACACCACCACCACCTCCGCCACCGCCACCACCACCTCCGCCACCGCCCGCGAAACCAAAGCCGGCGCCAAAGGTGGAACGGACTATCATTCTGGATGACGTGCTCTTTGATTTCGACAAGAGCAACATCAAACCGGAAGCAGGGGCAATTTTGGATCGCTTGGTCGCTTTCATGAAGGAGAACAAGGACAAAAAGGCCGCGCTCTCTGGACATACGGATAGCGTTGGCACCGACGCTTACAACCAAAAACTCTCCGAAAGACGGATGAATTCGGTTAAAGATTACGTCGTGAAGAAAGGCGCTGAATCGAGCCGAGTTTCAAGCCAGGGATTCGGCGAGAGCAAGCCGATCGCCGACAACAGGACCAAAGAAGGCCGCGCGAAAAACCGTCGCGTCGAAATCAAAGTCAACTAGTTGAAACCAACCGGGAGCAGCGATGCGAATGAAAGGGATACTGATTCTAACAACCCTGGCGTTCGCGCTGCTGTTCCCGGTTACTACTCCTGCCGAGATTACCGACTTTAAAGAGATCCAGGCGCGGATTTCAGAGTACAAAGCGTGGCTGGATCGGTTCGGCTCCAATGGTGCCCGCTACTGGGTGCGGCTCGATGGAAGCAAGAGGCCGCACCGGCTGTACGTAGGAGAAGAGTTCCTGCGAGCCGATTCGAGCGACAAGGAACACTTCATCGAAATATTCTCACGTTTTCTGGCCGGCCACCCCGAAAAGAACATGCTCATCGATATCTTTGAGCCCGCAACGGGCAAATGGATTGGCGAGTATGGCTTCGGCGGCTTCAGACTGTTTTAGTTTTTCCACGTAATCCTTTCTCCTTTTGACATAATTCACGGATTTGCGGTTGGCGTGGCTGTCCGCCAGGTTGGCAAAGACAGGTTCAATTATTTACTGCGCGTTCCATAGTCTAAACGGTGGATCATGCTCTCTCTGACGCAGCTTCGTCGAGACGCTCGCAGGATATTTGACGCCGGTCTCACGGCCGCAAATCCCTATGAAGCCGTCAAGCGCCACGTTACCCGCAAGGGTGATATGCTTACTGTTGCAGGCGCGCCATATGACCTCGGTTCGTATCGTAATGTCTACGTCGTGGGAGCTGGAAAGGCCACGGCGAAGATGGCGGGCGCCGTCGAAGAACTCTTAGGCGGGCGCATCTCCCGTGGCATTGTCGTGGTCAAGTATGGTCACAATCTGCCGCTCAGCCTCTTCGAGATTATCGAAGCCGGACATCCTTTGCCGGATGAAGCCGGGGTGGCGGGGACGACGCGAGTCATCGATCTCTTGTGCCGAGCAAAGGAGGAAGATTTCGTAATTTTTCTCCTCTCCGGCGGTGGCTCGGCTCTGCTGCCTTGTCCGGTCGATTCAATCACGCTGGACGACAAGATTCGAACTACGCAAACGCTACTGAATTGCGGCGCGACGATTCACGAAGTCAATGCCGTGCGCAAGCATATTTCCAAAATTAAAGGCGGGAGACTGGCCCGCTTGGCCTATCCTGCGACTCTAGTCTCGTTGATTCTGTCCGATGTGGTCGGTGACGACTTAGATGTCGTCGCGTCCGGGCCGACGGTGCCGGACGCAAGCTCGTTTGCGGATTGCCTGCGCGTAATCGTGCGCTACGAACTGGAAGAAAAAATCCCGCCGCGGGTTCGAGCCTTCCTCGACGCCGGTGCCAGAGGGGAGGTCGAAGAAACCCCGAAAGCCGGGGATCCAATATTTAAAAACGTGCGCAACGTAATCGTCGGGAACAACCGAATGGCGTTGGAGGCCGCGCGGCTCAAAGCGGAGGATTTGGGTTACCACGCGCTGCTCCTGTCCAGTTGCATGGAAGGCGAAGCCAAAGTGGTGGCGGCGGTCCACGCGGCCATCGCAAGGGAGATCATCGCGACCGACAATCCCGTTCGACGGCCGGCCTGTGTGCTTTCCGGCGGCGAAACCACCGTGACTCTACGTGGTACGGGCGTGGGCGGCCGCAACCAAGAGTTTGCTTTGGCGGCAGCCGCTAGCATCGACGGCGCCGAAGGAGTCGTGATCCTTAGTGGCGGAACGGATGGCACCGATGGCCCCACCGACGCCGCGGGCGCCATCGTCGACGGCACGACGCTCCAACGCGGCCGGAACCAAGGCTTCGATGCGGCGGATTTTCTGCGCAGAAACGATTCGTACGCTTTTCTGCGCGGCGTCGGCGACCTGCTCGTCACCGGCCCTACTTTTACCAACGTCATGGACCTTCGCCTCGTGATCGTCGCTTAGTCGATCACGAGACCGATTCATTCTCAATATCGATCTTTGGGCGGTGCCGATGGGATGCCGTAACACTTGCGGCCGGCTCGACGACCTTGGTCAGCCACCCGCATCATCTCCGATTTACGCTCGCAAGCCGGATTGCTATTTCCCCGTTGATTTCGGCGCTTAATCGTGGTTAAAGTTCCACTCTCGAACGGACGCGGGTATTTTATTGAAAATTTGGGGAGCAGAAAATGATCGATGTAAGCCTGAAGGGAGTGCGCTGCCGCGCGGCGCAGGAGATCTTTGATCTCACTGGAACCATCAGCCCCGATACGGAAGGAACTATCATTTACGAGTTGGAAGGTGAAGGCGGGCAGTTGGTGAACGTGTGCTGGGACGATGGCACGAACTCTTTGGTTTCATCGGAAGAGATCGTCATTGTCGATGGCGCCGTTTGCTGGCAATAGAACCGCCGCACGCTTTCCGGATTGTGTCTCGCCTTTTCTGAGTGTCGTTTTTTCTTAGCTGAGAGCCTTTGCGGTTTTTTCCCAGCGGGCAGCACGTTCGCTGGTGACGGTCTCACATTTGGAATCTCCACGCCCCCGACCCAACAATTTCCAAGACATTCGAAGTTGGCGGAGAAGGGAGGGAGTCGAACCCTCCGGGAACCTTACGGCCCCCAGACTGGTTTTGAAGACCAGCGGCACCACCGGGCACCTTCCTTCTCCCCACGGGTGAGGTTGACAAATTATCAGGGTAGCAGCGCTGAAACAAATGAGACGGGAATTTATCCACCTACGCAGAAATCCCCGAGCGTAAGCCCGTGGAGCTTCATCCGACCCGCACCGCGAGTTTCCGCCCAAGCGCTTCGAAGGATTCCACCCAATCTGCCGCAGTGTTGCTGCCAAGATTCCTTTGGCAGCGCATGTCCGGATAAACGTTTTCCATCAACCGGTAATAGGCGTTTTGAATCGCCCACAGCTCCATCGAAAAAGGCAACCTTTGGATCAGATCGACGGCGGTATTCAATTGCCTGAGCTCGGTCTCGGTGGGATGGACCACGAGCCGTTTCGCCATCCGTTCGAGGTTTCGACGGAAGGCGAATTCCAACGTAGGGCCATCGAGGGCTACGCCCTCGACCTTGGCGGTTTCTTGCAGGCTGGTTATCCGTTCGGCATCGATTTCCGCGCGCTCCAGCGCCCGGCGCAGATATCCGTTCAGGACGAATTCCGCGGCGGCGTAGAACGCCTTGGGGAGGGGCATCTGCAGGCTAGTGATAAAGCGCATCATCGGCGCGCGATGTTCGTAGATCTGGCGGTAGAGGGCCTCCGCTTCTTGGAGGGTCGATGTCAAGATCGCGTCCAACACTTTGCGCTGCTCGTCGCGAAACAGCGAGCGCACTGAGTAGTTCGATTCGCCGAAGCGGCGATCCATGATCCGAATGACTTCTGCAAAATCCGCCCGCGTGAAGGGTTCCTTGGCCTCTCGGGTAAGCGCCTGGTAAGCCTCATCGCCGAGAAATTTTCGCACCCCGCCGTTGACGTTGTGGTCGCCCATATGCAGCACGCCGAAACTCAACACCGACGACTCGCGGGTGATTTCCGAGGTCAACTTGACCCGTCCGACGGCCATCTTCGCCACACCCGCTTCGAAGAATTGGTAGTCTTCGCGCTCGGCGAGAAAGCAATAAATCTTCGCTTGCGCGGGGTAGTCTTCGAACAGCATGCTCACGGCATAGTGCGCGCCCACACGCTCCCAATCGACCATCGCCGGCCGGACAAACTTTTCATAGATTTGCCGGCCATCCCCATGTTCCTGGACGTTGCCGCGGGCCGCGGCCAGGCGTTCGACGAACTGTTGTTCCAAGGAATCGCCGAACAAATCCTGAGCTAGTTGCACGGCGCGCCCGGCGTATTGAATGATCTGCGTCGTTTCGATGCCGGAGATATCGTCGAAGAACCAGCCGCAGCTAGTGTACATGAGCATGGCGTGGCGCTGCATCTCGAGCAGCTTGAGCCCTTGAGTTTTTTCTTCGTCGGTCAGCGCGCGTGCCGCATGGCGGTCGAAAAAGGCGCTCACGTTTGCCGCCGAGCGGTCAAGCACCACACTGATGTAATCGTCGCGCGCCGCCCAGGGATCTTTGACGAGTCTCCGTCCCAAGGTTTCAAAGGACGGCGCCGTGGAGTCGCGCAGCCAATCCAGGGCGTCACGCAGCGGCCTGCGCCATTGCTGATTCCAACCCGGATGGCCGCCGGAGTTACAGCCGCAGTCGCTCCACCAGCGATCGACACCGTGGGAGCAGCTCCACGAAGTTTTTTCGATAATTTCGACTTGGTGGGTGGGTGGGTGTTTTGCCAAAAACTCGCCGTAATTGGTGAGCTTTGCCAAATGGTTGGCCTCGAGATAATTCAGCGCGTAGGCCAGCGCCATGTCGCCGAAGCGATGATGATGGCCGTAGCTTTCCCCGTCCGTGGCGATGTGCGCCAACTCCGGCCGGTCCCTATCTTTGGAAAATACTCCGAGCAACCGGTTCGCCAGGTTTTCGCCCCGCGACAGCAGTCCTTCAAAGGCTACGGCGCGGGATACGGGACCGTCGTAGAAGAACAGGGCGATCTTTCGCCCCGAGGGCAAGCGTTGCTCGTAGGCGCACGTGGGATCGATGCGCCCGCCGCTAAAGTCATGCCAGCGCCGACCGCCGATGCGGCGCACGCGCCCGGCCTGGTGTGGCGCCAGGATCGTAAATTTGATTCCCAACTCAGCGAGAATATCCAGCGTCTCTAAATCCACCGCGGTTTCCGGCAGCCACATCCCTTCAGGCGTTCGTTTGAAACGCTGTTCAAAATCGCGAATTCCCCATAGTACCTGCGTGTAGCGGTCCCGCGCATTGGCGAGAGGAAAAATCATATGGACGTAAGCTTGGGCCAAGGCCGAACCGTGGCCGGAAAATTTCTTCCGACTTTCTTTGTCCGCATCCAGAACCGCTTGATACACGTCCGGTGATTTCGCTTCGAGCCAAGACAAGAGGGTCGGACCGAAATTGAAGCTGATCTTGGCGTAGTTGTTGACCAGTTCGACGATCCGGTCTTCGGCATCTAAAACGCGCGACACGGAATTCGGCGCGTAGCACTCGGCAGTGATGCGCTCGTTCCAATCGTGATAGGGATAGGCCGAATCCTGTAACTCGATGGCCTCCAGCCACGGATTCTCGCGGGGCGGTTGGTAAAAATGGCCGTGAATGCAAACGTAGCGTTCCATGCCTGCTAATGAAGGATAAGAACCCATTCCACCACGGGACGGGTTATCGGATGCGTTCGGGAACCAGAATGCAAAGCTAACAAGCCGGGGCGGTCCGAAATAGGTGCAGCCGCTGCTTCGTCACGTTCCCTCAAACCGCGCATCATCGCAGCTACGTCAAGATCCAATTGGCCTTGGTGGCACCGCGCGGCACGACGACGATCCCGCTATCCGATATTACATAGCGTTCCCGATCGTTGACGGGATCATAACCGATGACCGTGCCAGCGGGGAGAATGTTGGACTTGTCGATGATCGCATGGCGAATCTTGCAGTCCCGTCCGACCTCTACCCAGTCCATAATCACCGAATCTTCGATCTGGCTGTAACTATGAATCCTGACGTTTGGTCCGATGACGCAGTTCTTAACCACGCTGCCGCTGATAATCGTGCCTTCCGCGACGATGGAATTGAGCGCCATGCCCTGGCGGTCGTGCCAGTCAAAAACGAATTTTGCCGGCGGGTCGCCGTAGCCGACGGTTCTCAGCGGCCAGCTGCGATTGTACAGGTTGAAAGAGGGGTTCACGGAGCAGAGATCCATGTTGGCTTCATAGTAGGCTTCGATGGTTCCGAGATCGCGCCAGTAGCTCGGCTCCTCGCCTTTTTGTATGGAGGGCACTCGGTTCTTGCGAAAGTCGTAGGCGTAAGCCCGTTGTTCGCTGATGAGCGCCGGCAGGATATTGCGGCCGAAGTCATGAGCGCTGGATTCCTGTCGGGCATCGGTGACGAGGGTCTGAACCAAGCTCTCGGTGTTGAAAAGGTAGTTGCCCATGGACACCATAGCGAAATCCGGCTCGCTGGGAATCGGCTTGGGTTGCCTGGGCTTCTCTTCGAAGCCAATAATGCGCCAATCGGCATCGACTTCCATGATCCCGAACTTTCCGGCCGCCTCCTCGATTCTTACCGGCAGCGCCGCCACCGTAACGTCGGCGCCTTTTTTTTGGTGTTCGTCGATCATTTGCCGGATATTCATGCGGTAGATGTGATCGGCGCCGAAGACCGCCACCAGTTTGGGATTGTGGCGCTCGATGAGGTAGAGATTCTGGTAAACCGAATCCGCCGTGCCCTGGTACCAATCCTCGCCCATGCGCATTTGCGCGGGCACCGAGGTGATGAAATGCTCCCCCAGAAAGTCGGAAGCGCGCCAGCCGCGATCGAGATGTTCCAGTAAAGACTGCGCCTTGAACTGTGTCAGGACGTAGATCGAGAGGATTCCCGAATTAACGAAGTTTGACAGCACGAAGTCGATGATCCGGTAGCGCCCGCCGAAGGGAACCGCGGGCTTGGCCCGGTGCTCGGTCAGCGGGTACAACCGCTCG
>JAUYJC010000044.1 GCA_030688735.1 Deltaproteobacteria bacterium | reverse complement strand
CGGCGATTTCTCTATCGGGTTTTGAGCCGTAGCGTGTCAGACCGGGCGTGTGAATCAATACGTTGGCAGCTGCTTTAACGACTGGTGTGAGATTTGCCATTTAGGTTTTCGCGAGCCGGCGCGGAATACCCTTTCATTTCTAGTCGGTTGCTGAAAAACTCGGTTGCAGGCTGCTCAAAAAGATCTCAGAGGCGAGGCGCGCGAAAATTCGACGAGCGGAGGCGTACTTGGCGAGTACGTTGTAGCGAGGCGATTGAGCGCAACGAAGCATATGAGTCTTTTTCAGCAGCCTGCTAGCAGTTGCAGCGAAGTGCGAACTCCTTCTCCTGACCGAAAAGCGATTCACCGCGGCTGCTGTGGTCCGTGACATGCGCTTTGACCGTGCCGAGACCCTGTCGGTAGATCTCCTTCAGCTCCTCTTCCCAGTCGCGGCTGCCGTCCTCCGACCACTGGAAAGGCAGCTCATGCATAGACCAGACAGCGCCGAACTTCGGCGCCTGACTCAAGACGGCCCTGAGGATCTCACGCTGGAGCGCCGGCTCACCCGGCTTGCCGGCTGGGCACCCGATAGGGAAATCTAGGAAACAAGCACGCGGCGGCTTTATCGCCGAAGTTATTTCCCAGACGGTGCTCAGATTAACGGTCGGCAAGCCCTTGGCATCGAGTCCTCTCCCGATCAGTCCGACGGACCGATGGCACTGCGGTCAAAACGGCAAGATCAAGACGACATCGACTTCCTGCTTATCGAATTCTTCCTTGATCCGCGGCACGACGTCGTTCAAAAGCTCTGTGTAGAGTGTAATCGACCCAACCATGGAAACGGCGTTGGGCGCGAGCTTCTTGAAAACGCCCTCCTCTTCCAACTCGATTAGCCGGTCGCGCGGGTAGGCGACGTTGAGATCTTCGAGTGCCCACTGCCGCGACGGCGTCATGTGACTGACTTTCAGGAGGGAGAGAGCAATGTCCCGGTGGAGTAGCCGGTAGGATAGGTCGTTGGTTTCCGCCATCGGCTTGTCGTCTTTGAGCTGGGCACCGCAGCTCGTGAGCACGCCGATGGTAGACTCCTCGATCGGCTTACGGAGAGGGGTTACCCGCGGCGGATTGAATTTCGGCTGCGGTGGATATGGCTTGGGGGCCATGAGCTTCGTCATGTAATCTACATACATAAACGGCATAGACACCCCCTTCTTCCTAGATCAATTCTATCCATCAAATGATGGCATAAATCGGGCGAGATTTGGGTCGATCACTGCACGGCTCAGGTCGCAAGCGCGATTTCATGACCGTTATGAATCAGCTTCCCGGCGACCGGAACCGGATTCTTCAACGAGTTGATCGTGTGGCAGCCTTTTTCGATCAGCCGCAACATTTCTTGAATTTTTTCAGACGGTGCGGGACTTTGGATCTTGAAAATATAGGTGAGGTCGTTGCAGCCCGGCGAAATATCCGCCAGCAGCAGCTTGCCGCGAGAGTCGTAGGTCATGCGAATATCCATCTCGGCGTCTTCGATCTCGATGTCCAGCTGTGACGCGTACCGCGCCAACTGACTGAACATTCAAAATCCCGTCGCTGCGACGAAGTATTGCAGCGGTGACGGCGCCTTGCCTCCGCCCTTGCGCGACTTCGCCTCATCGCATTGGATGGTGTATTCGCCGATGCGGGCCTCTTTCAATTGGCCCTCAATGAGACGGATCACGGCCCGAGTCGTCATGGTATATCCTTCCGGGCCTTGCTTGGCTCTTTCTTGCTGCTCCTTGTGTACCTGCCGAAACGTTTCTCGGTCGATTTTACCCGATCTCTTGCTCATAGCCCCTCCTTATTTAATCGGACCTCTAACTCAATCGGTTATCTCATCCAAGAAAATCATGCCCCTTGATGCCCATGGCATCGGCCATCCGATCGTTGAAATTGTACAGGCAGATCACGTAGACGATATCCAAAATGTCGCGGTCGTCGAAACCATGCGCGCGCAAGGCCTTGAGATCCTCTTCGCCGACGCTCGACGGCGCAACCGTCAGCTTGACAGCATAATCCAACATCCCACGCTCCGCCGCCGGCAAATCTAACTGCGTGTAGTCTTGTTTAATGCCTTCGACCAAAGGATCGTCGTTTGATTCGGTACGGAGAGCCTCTCCGTGGGCAGTCATTCAATAACTGCAATGGTTGGTCGCCGACACGACGGTGGCGATCATTTCCCGTTGGCGGCGGGTGATGCGCGACTCGCCGCGCATGATCTCGACATCGAGAGCGCGCCAGGCGGCGAGCACCTCTGGGTTCAGACTCTGCACTTGGCGAATCATCGACACCTTGCCTTTAGCCGCCGACGGACCGGCGCCGGATTGATAGATCTCTTTGAGCTTGCCGGTCGCCTCGGCTGGCGGAATAGTTTTGATATAGGGCATGGTCACTCCTTTGGCGCGGTCTCTGACCCTGCCACGCCTTTCTCAGCCAACAAATGGCGCACGGCTTGAACGATTTCGTAGCGGCACGCGGACCGCTCAGGAATGTCGCGCAGCATGGCGACAATCTTCTCTGCTTCCGCTCGCGAATAAAACAGCCCGACGGTGCTCACTGCACCTTCGGGACAAATCTCATTGACATAAAGTTTTTCCATAAGATTTTAATAGGTCTTTGGCGTTTTGTAGCCGACTTGCCTACGCTCTCTCATGAACGCTTTGTAAGTATCGGGATGCGATTTCACGATGTAGGGACAAACATCGACGCATAAATGACAATATTCCTCGCGCAGGCGCGAGTAGGGGTAACACTTTTCCAGGTCGATCAACCAGCGCTTGACGCCGTGGGTCATCACGTGATCCTGTGGAATCGCGTCGCCCGGACAGTTGCGCTGGCAGACGTTGCAGTTCATGCAGAAGTCCTGAACGCCGAATTGGCGCGGTCGATCTTCGACCAATGGTAGATCGGTGGTCACGAAGCCGGGGCGAAAGCTTGCCCCGTACTTTTCGTTGATCAAGCTGCCATGGCGACCCAGTTCGCCGAAACCGACCTGATAGAAAATCGGTATCGCCTGCACCTCGCTGGCGCCGTTGTGGTGTGCGCGCGCGGGATATCCCATGTCGCCCACGTAGGAAGCCAGCGTCGTGGCGATCTCGGTGCACTTCGCGTACGTCCGCATCGCTTCTTCCTCGACGGCGTCGGGCCCTTGAATAACCTTTTCATAATCTTCCGCCACGCAGCATGCGATCACGAACTCATGGGGAACTTCCGCTCCGAGGTCGATCATATGCGGCTGCAAGCGGCAGACACCGACCAGGTTGGCGCCCGACTCCGCCGCCTTCGCTTTGATCTGCGCCGTCATCGCCGCCGGATCGCTGACCGTCACCCGCTGCGAATTCACCGGACCGTCGCGATAGGGCGCCAGTTTTACCCAACTGGCGCGATAGGCTTGAATGGTCGGCTTTACCGCCGCGTAGTGGCGCGACTCCGTCGCCCCAGTGGCGTGAACCATCTCGGCCAACACCGGATCGGCCATGCCTTGCTCTCGTCTGGGAGTTGTGCCGCGCATGAAGCTGACCTCGCTATTTCAACATCATATCTTTGTTTCCGACTCCGCTCACGAAAAATGCTGAAATCGACGCACGCTACACCGCGCAATGACGTCGAAGGCCGCCGCCATGCGAATCGCGTAGTTGTGATAGGCGAGATCGTCAGCGTAGTGAATCGGTTCGATGTCACAATCGAAGACCAGCGCCGGATTTTCCGAGGGCTGGTGCAGCGGCATCATGAAGAAGGTAAATCTCATGACCGATTCCTCGCGGGCTGACCGGACAACTTTAGATCAGCTCGGCTCAGCAGCCGCAGCCTGAATGAGCGACGCACGGTCAGTGCCTGGACTGGCTGCCAGGGACCGTCACCGTGATATGCGACATCGGCGAGTTCGCCGTGGCACCGTGCCAGTGGCGTTCGCCTACTTTGATGTGGACGATATCACCGACGGCGATCTCGCGTTCCTCGCCCTCGGTGGCAGCGATCCCTCTGCCGGCCGTGACCACCAATATCTGGTCGCAATCGTGAACATGCCAGCCGGTGGTCGCGCCGACGCGGAAATTCACCACGTTGCAGCGAAAGTTTTCCGACTGCCCCTCACCGACAACCGCCTGCCTGGTTCTGCTCACCGGCCCGCCCTTCCATCCGGCGATCGGCGTCGCAGTGTCCATAGGTTTTTCCGGCAAGTCATTGATCTTGAGCACCCGCATGGTTCTTCTCCTTCAGGTTTATTCCGCCTGACGTGAAATATTTTTCATCGCAACGGTCGAGTTGAGCTAGTCTCGTTCCACCGGAAGCTGCTGCTGATTCCAATCGAGCATGCCGCCCTTGAGATTCGACACATGCTCATATCCCAGGCCGGTCAAGATGGCCGCCGCCGTGGTGCTGCGCACTCCGGCGCGGCAGACGGCGATGATGTGTTTTTCTTTGTGCGCGCTCAATTCGTCGGCCCGCGCGGTGAGGTCTTTGAGCGGAATGAGAATACTTCCCTGGATATGGCCGAGCTCGCCCGTGAACTCTTCCGGCTCGCGGACATCGACGATGACCGGACTCGGCGAACTCTCGGTCAACATTCGCACTTGCCCCGCGCCGAGTTGGCGGACCTGGTTCAGCTCGCCCAACGAAGGGAAATGCAGCCGCTCGTCGTCGACAGCCGATTGATTGGGTTGAAGCACCTCCTGAATATTGTCCGGCAGCGGCAGGCCGAGATTCTTCATCAGCTCGATGTACTGCTCCCGCGTGCGGTTGGTCACGCGCGGATTGAGCCGTTTTTCCTCGCCGATGGTCGATCGCGTATTGCCCCGGTAGTCATGGGCCGGAAAGACCAGGGTCTCGTCGGGAAGCGCGAACAGCTTTTGCGTGATGGAATCGAACTGTTCGCCGGCGTCGCCGCCGGCGAAATCGCACCGGCCGGTGCCCCGGATCAGCAGCGTGTCGCCGGTAAGCACGCGGTCGACGATGAAAAGGCTGATGCCGTCCGGCGTGTGGCCCGGCGTGTGGAGAACCTTGATCTCAAGTTCGCCGAGCGGAATCTTGTCGCCGTCGTCCACGTGCAGGTCAACTCGCGGCGCCGGTGCTTTGCGATGCATGATGACCTTGGCGCCGGTCAGTTCCTTGAGATCGAGACAACCGGTGCGATGATCCGCGTGGGTGTGGGTGTCGACAACGGCGTCGAGCCGCAACCCGTGATAAGCGAGCAGCGCGAGGTAGCGGTCGACCTTTTCCCGCAACGGGTCCACCAGGACCGCAAGATGCTCCGGCTCGCTGCCGACGAGATAGGTCTTGCACTTGCCGCGGTTCAGTTCACGAAAAAGCATCACGTGATCTCATTGCTGTCTAATTTGCTCATATTGACATGCCTGAGGGTCATCCCTATAAGAGAAACTCGGCCAAGACAAGCCGCCAGGCCGCGAAGCGGTAATGTTTGGCGGCGCTGCGTTGCCAACCTCGCCTTTCTTGTTTGACTTCGCCGTTCGGTCTGCGATAACTGTGACCGCGGGAAGAATCCAGTCGAGGTGTCATTTGAAAATCACCGATGTTAAAGCGACCCTGCACCGCGTGCCGGTGGAGGTGCCGCTGCTCAAAGAACCGATCGTCATGGCAGTGCTATTTGCCGTAGTCGAAACCGACCAGGGAGTTTCCGGTTACGGCCTCACCCGCGGCGCGCAACGCTACGGCATGAGAGAATTCATCAACCGGGAAGTGGCGCCGTTTCTGCGCGGCAAAAACCCGCTTGAAACCGAGCGTACC